>CAYPXM010000023.1:0-11445 GCA_964415015.1 uncultured Muribaculaceae bacterium
CAAATGTTGCTTTAATGCTTTCACATTGACTTATACTTCCATATCTTTTTGGAGTATTATTTGATGAACCACTACTAGGCTTATTTGTAGTAGTTTGTTCTTTTTTTCGTTGTTCTTCAATTTTCTTTTCTTCTTCTTCTTTTTTAATTTCTTCTTTTTTTTCTTTAACCGCCAGATTAATATCATTAATAGATAATTCTTTTAAATTATCAATCGATAAATCAGCTGTATCATGAGTAACTTCTTTAATATAACTAGCTTTACTTGGTGTAATATCATATTTTTCAGCTAACTCAATATCTTCATCTGTTACCGTACTTTCATATACAGTACAATTTATATCTAAATCATTCATTTTTTCTTCCAGTAATGTAACTGCATTATCCTTAATATTATCGCCGTCAATATTGATTAAAATCATATTTTCGGCATCTTTTAAATAATCATTTTTAGTTAATTCATCACTAATGATATTAATAGTTTCATCTATATCTTTGTTTTTTAATTTAATATTATCAATAATCTCTTTGCCATCATCATTAAGTCCTTTTGCTTTAATAATTTTTTCATACTTATTAAGTCCTAATTCGATACTAGGATTAATATCTAAAGTAATCGTTGTAGTAACAATACTTCTTTGATAAAAATAATAAGTAAAGATACTTCCTCCCGCCAATAATAATATAGCAGTGATAATCAAAATAATAATTTTTCCATTTTTCATTTTATCCATCCTTTTATAAAATTATAACATAAAAAAAGAAATTACTAATAATTTCTTTTTGTTAAGTAAATGTAAAACTTTACATTTACTTTTCTAGAGCTTCTTTTATTAATTCTCGAGTTAAAACTGGATTGGCTTTTCCTTTGGTTTCTTTCATTACATTTCCAACAAAGAATTCAAATAAATTAGTTCTTCCATTTTTATAAGCATTAACTTGTGCTTCATTAGTACTAATAATCTTTTCAATAATTTCTAATAAAGTATTTTTATCGCTAATTTGTGCATTTTCACTAGTTATATATTTACTAGGTTCATTCTTTTCTTCTAAACATTTATTAAAAATATCTTTAGCTTGTTTACTCGAAATAGTACTATCAGTTACTTTATCGATAATTGCTTTTAATCTAAGAGGAGTTATAAAGAAATCTGATATATCAATATTTTCTTTATTTAAGTAACCTAAAATATTAACGGTTAACCAATTAGCTGCTATTTTAGGATCAATTCCTAATTTTAAACAATCTTCATAATATACGGCATATTGTTTTTCTTTAACAATTATTGTAGCATCATAATCACTTAAATGATAATTATTAATATAATTCATTTTTCTTTCAAGTGGTAAAATAGGAATTAACCTTTTAACATTTTCAATTAAATCTTTAGTAATTTTATATTTTGGAATATTAGGTTCTACAAAATATTTATAGTCTTCACTATCTACTTTGCTTCGCATACTAATAGTTGTACCGGTTTCTTCATCAAATCTTCTTGTTTCTTGAACTACTTCGTCATAACGTCCATTATCTTTTAAATTACTTTGTCTTTCTATTTCATAATTAATTACATCATAAACACTACTAAAAGAATTGACATTCTTAACTTCTACTTTAGTTCCTAGTGTAAATTCATCATCACTAATCGAAACGTTTACATCACATCTTATTTGGCCTTTTTTACTATCAGCTTCAGATATATCACAATATTGATATATTGATCTCATATATTCTAAGAACGCTACAGCTTCACTAGCATTATGGAGACAAGGAGTGGTAACTAATTCTAATAGTGGCACTCCAGCTCGGTTATAATCAATACATGAAGTACTAAAATTATGTTCCATTGATGCAGCATCTTCTTCTAAATGAATATTATCAATATATACTCTTAATGTATCTTCTTTATAAGGAATATCAATAAAACCATCCATTCCAATTGGAATTGGTTTAGTATTTTGGGTTATTTGATAACCCTTTGGTAAATCAGGATAATAATAATTTTTACGTTCAAAATATAAATATTGTGGTTGTTTACAGTTTAATATTAAAGACATTTCTAAAGCCATTTCGACACATTTTTTATTAACTCTTGGTAATGTACCAGGAAATGCCATATCAACTGGTCTAATATTAGAATTTTGCAATTCATCAAACTCATTTTTAGCACTAGAAAATACTTTAGTATTAGTTTTAGATATTTCACAGTGCATTTCAAGACCAATAGTAACAAAATATTTATTCATTAATATCCCCCTTTTTAGCTATTTGATTTTTATAAGGCATAGAACTTTCTAGGGCATATGCAATATTTAACACATTGGCATCATCAAAAACATTACCAGTAATATTTAAACCAACTGGTAAATTATTAATAAATCCGTAAGGGATTGTAATTGATGGGAAACCACCAAAGTTACCAATTTGTAAGTATTCATCTAATGCTAAATTATCTTCACTTAACTGATTTTTAGAGCCATCTAAGTATTTTGCTGGTCCTATTCCGACTGGCATAATTAAACCATCATAAGATTTAAATAATGCTTTAAATGTGTCAACAATTAATCTTCTAACACGTTGAGCATTTTTAAAGTATCTTTCTTGGTTTTCACTTTGTAAAACATAAGAACCAATTACAAAACGTCGTTTAATTAATGGTGAAAATCCTTTAGTACGGTGATCAATCATTTGCTCAGTAACGCTTGTTCCTTCTCCTCGAGGTCCAAAAATAATACCGGTCATATTAGACATATTACTAGTTGCTTCCGCACATGTAAGAACAACATATACAGGAGAAATTGCATCAAGTAATGTTTTATCAATACTAACTCCTTCAATAGTAAGACCTAATTCTTCATATTTTTTTATACTCTTTTTAAACAGATTTAAATGATTTACTAGTTCTTCACTTGGACTATTATAGTTTTCAATATCAACTAATTCTTTAATATAGAATAATTTTTTTCCTTTTACATCACCAGTAATTGATTCATATAATTTAATATTACTTGAATCAAAACTAGTCATATCATAAGGATCTATTCCTTTCATATTATCTATAACGATTGCTGCATCTTTAACACTACGAGTTAAACAACCACAGTGATCTAAACTAGATGCAAAAGCAAATAAGCCATACCTGGAAATCATTCCATAAGTTGGCTTAAAGCCTACAATACCACAATAAGCCGCTGGTTTACGAATCGAATCACCGGTATCACTACCTAGTGCATATGGATAAACGCCCCTTGCTACTAAAGCTGCTGAACCTGCTGATGAACCAGCACACATTCTTAAATTATCCCAAGGATTTTTAACCACTCCGGTATGACAAGTAGTACCAGTACCACCCATACCAAATTCATCCATCGCCGTTTTATTAATTGCTACGGCTCCGGCTTTTTTTAAATTTATAATGGCTGTTGCATCATAAAACGGAATATAATCTTTTAATGTATTTGAACTACCAGTACTAAGAATATTTTTTGTAGAATAATTATCTTTTATTCCATAAGGTATGCCAGATAATAAATTATCAGTTATTTCTGTTTCTTTTGCATCATCAATGAATGTCACTGTAGCATTTAATTCATCTTGAACATCATGTGCTTTTTTTAACGCTTCACCTATTAATTCTTTACTAGTAACATCACCATTTTTTAAAAGGGAATGTAATTCTTCAATTGTTTTTTCCATATACATATTAAATCACCTTACCCTACTACTTTTGGAACTTCAATAACTCTCGCATAGGTTACATCACTATTTTTTAGTAATTCATCAATAGGAATACTTTCCTCGATAACATCTTCTCTTAATTCATAATTAAAATCATCTAAAGTATGCGTCATTGGTTCAATATTTTCGATATTTTCAATATTATTGATTTTATTTATCGTTGCATCAATGATATCAAATTCACTTAGAATCATATTAGTTTCTTCTTCATTTACATCAATTAGTAATTTATTAGCTAAATCTTTAATTGTTTCTTGATTAAATTTACTCATATAATCCCCCTATTAAAAGTCACAACTGTTTGGTGTTCTTGGATAAGGTATTACATCCCGAATATTATCAATACCGGTTAAATACATGATTAAACGTTCAAAACCCATTCCGTAACCACTATGGACACATCCACCAAAGCGTCGTAAATCCATGAACCATTCAATTGGTTTAGTATCTACTCCTAGTTCATGACAACGTTGATCTAATATATCAATATCAGTTTCACGTTCAGAACCACCCATTAATTCTCCAGCACCTGGTACTTCTAAATCAACCGCCGCAACGGTTTTACCATCACTATTAAGTTTCATATACCAAGCTTTAATATCTTTAGGCCAGTTATATACAAATACTGGGCCATTAAAATGTTCAGTTAAGTATTTCTCATGTTCTTTTTGAATATCATCTTCATAACTTGGTGTAAATTCCCATGTCTTACCACTGTTAAGTAGTATGTCAATCGCTTCATGATGAGTAACACGATTAAACTTCGAATTTATAAGTTTTTGTAGTCTTTCAGTTAAACCATTTTCAACAAATTGATCTAAGAAAGCTATTTCATCTGGACATTTAGTTAACACATAATTTACAACATATTTAAGCATATCTTCTTCTGCATCCATTAAACCATAAAGGTCAGTAAAAGCCATTTCTGGTTCAATCATCCAAAATTCATTAGCATGAGTTTTCGTATTTGATTTTTCTGTTCTAAATGTTGGTCCAAAAGTATAAATCTTATTAAAAGCCATGGCAAATGTTTCTCCATGTAACTGGCCACTACCAGTAATAAATGTTTTTTTACCAAATAAATCTTCCTTAAAGTTACATGTTTTATCTTCATTCATTTTAATATGATCCATATCTAACGTAGTAACTTTAAACATTTGATCACTACCTTCGCAATCAGCCGTGGTTAAAAGTGGTGTATGAACATATAAATAGTTATTACTTTGAAAGTATTCATGAATGGCCATCGCAGCAACACTACGTACTCTAAATACGGCTTGAAACATATTAGTTCTAGGACGAAGGGAAGCAATTTCCCGTAAGAACTCTTTGGTATGTCTTTTAGGTTGTAATGGATAATCTTCACTACAATCACCTAGTAATTTAATGTTACTAGCAATAATTTCATAATCTTGTTTACCACCAACCGATTTAATAAGTTTACCTGTAACACAGATACTTGAACCAAAATGGAAAGCATCAATTTCGTTAAAATTTGCTAGTTTATTATCATAAACGACTTGAATATGCTTAAAACATGTTCCATCCGCAAAATCAATAAATCCAAATTCTTTTTGTTTTCGTTGACTACGAATCCAACCATTTAAAGTTATTTCCGTATCAACATATTTTTCTATATCTTTATATAATTCAGTTAAATACATAATTATTTCCTTTCTATGGATTAAGACGATTAGGTCCTCTAAAGATAAACATAGCTTCTTTTAAAGACTCTAAATTTAATAAAAGCATTGTTAAACGGTCAACTCCAATACCAAAACCACCATGTGGAGGACAACCATATTTAAAGAACTCTAAATAAAACTTAACATCATCAGCAAGTCCTTTTTCTAATGCTTGTTGTTTTAAAATATCATAACGATGTTCTCTTTGTGCTCCAGTGGTAATTTCTACTCCACGCCAAATTAAGTCATATCCTAACGGTACACCCGCTTCATCTCGCATATGATAAAAGGCTCTTTTATCTTTAGGAAATTCAGTAATAAAGATAAATTCACTATTAAATTCTTCCATCGCATAACGATAAGCTAATTTTTCTAATTCGGTAGTTGAATCAATTTTTGCAGCATCATCAATTTTATAACCATAACGTTCTTCTGCTATTTCATACATTTTTCTTAATGTAATACGAGGAAATTTCTTATCTGGAACTAATATATCAGTATCAAATAAATTTTTTATTTCTGCTTTATATTTATCGCTAACATTTTTTAACATATAAACTAACATTTCTTCTTCTAAATCCATTACATCGTCAAAAGAATTAATATAACTAAATTCAATATCAAATCCGGTAAATTCCGTTGTATGACGATTAGTATTAGAATTTTCTGCTCGAAATACAGGTCCTACTTCAAAAATAGAATCAAACCCACTAGCCATCGCCATTTGTTTGTAAAATTGAGGGCTTTGAGCTAAGTATGCTAGACGATCAAAATATTTTACTTCAAATACTTCGGAACCACTTTCACTAGCTGAGCCAATTAATTTAGGCGTATGAATTTCCGTGAAATTTTTATTAATTAAAAATTCACGCATTTTATTAATCATAAATGATTGAATTTGAAATATCTTCATATTTTTATCAGTTCTTAAATCTAACCACCGATAATCTAATTTAGTATCAATTAATGCATCATTATCAAGTGGTAATTCTAAGGCTTTTGAATATACATAAACATTACTTGGTAAAAATTCTTTACCACCATCTTTTACATACTCACTAAGAACCATTTTACCAGTAAAACTTACAAAAGAACCAGCAATAACTCCATCTAATGCATCAACTATTTCTTTGTTATTATTTTTATCAATTGATACTTGAATAGCACCAGATACATCCTTTATTTTGATAAAAATCATATATTTAGTATCTCGCACCCGATCAATTAATCCGGCAATATTACTTTCGGCATTTTCTTCTAATTTTGCAATTAAAATTCTTTCCATAAATTCCTCCTAACTATGCATATCTAGATAATCAATAATATTTTCAATCGGCATAGTTTCTTCTTCTTTTGTTTTAGTATCTTTTATTGTTACTAAATTTTTCTTTAATTCATCACTATTTAATACAATTAAAAATTTAGCATTATATCTTTCAACACTCTTAAATTGTGCTTTAAGTGATTTATTCATTAAGTCAGTTTCACAAATAAAGCCATTCAAACGAATATCTTGACTTAAATATGTTGCCGCATCTCGTTCATCATCATTAACATATAAAAGATATACATCAATATCATTATGAATAGGTATTTTAATATTTTCTTCTTCAAGTGCTAATAAAGTACGATCATAGCCCATCGCAAAACCAACAGCCGCAACGCTCGGTCCACCTAAAGTTTCGACTAGTCCATTATAACGACCACCACCACCTAAGGCATAACTATTATTTAAAGTTATTTCAAAAACAGTATGATTATAATAATCAAGTCCTCTAACTAATTTAGTATCTATTTCATAATTTATATCCATTAAATCAAGTAGTTCCAACAAATCATCAAATCTTTTTTTAGAAGATTCATTTAAGTAATCAAGTGTTTTAGGAGCATTTTTAATAATGTCACTTTCACTATCAAATTTACAATCTAATATTCTTAGTGGATTTTTTTCTAAGCGGTTTTGACAATCAGGACATAACTTATTAATCACTGGTTTAAAATACTTAATTAAAGCATCCCGGTAATTATTACGAGACTCATTATCACCTAAACTATTTAATTTAACACAAATATTTTCTAACCCTAGTAAACGATAAGCATTATATGCTAGTGATATTGTTTCAGCATCAGCTAAACAATCGTCACTACCAAAAATTTCAAATCCCCATTGGGTAAATTCTCTACTTCGACCAGTTTGTGGGCGTTCATAACGATACATTTTCATGTTGTAATAAACTTTAATTGGATCCGTCATATTTCCATACATTTTGTTTTCAATAAACCAACGTACAACCCCTGCCGTTCCTTCTGGTCTAAGAGTAATATCACGATCCCCCCGGTCTTTAAAGTCGTATGTTTCTTTTTGAACCATATCAGTAGTTTCACCAACACCACGATGGAATAATTCACTAGCTTCAAATACCGGCGTTTCAATATAACCAAAATTATATTTTTCACATAATGCTGATAATACTTCATCAACATAAGCCCGTTTCTTTGCTAAATCTCCATAAATATCATAAGTACCTTTTTGTTTTGTTATCAAATTTATCTCTCCTTTTTATAAAAAAAGTACCTAATAACGTAAGGACGAATACATTTTATCCGCGGTGCCACCTTACTTTACTAGGTACTCTTTATGATTTATATCGCTGTATCAAGCGTTTCATTATTAATAGAAGTTGTTCTTTCAATACTTATTAAATATTCTTCTCGCACCATATAAAGAACTCTCTTAATTTAATTAAATATTTACTTTTTCTTCCTAATGAAAATTCAATTTAAGTATATCGATAATTTACTCATTTGTCAAACTAATATTTCTTGATAAAATCTCTTATTTGAGGGTTACTTCTAATATTATAAAGAACTTCTTTTAATTCATTTTCATGATAATTCTTTGCAATAAAACAAATCATCTGTTTATAACATTTAATTGTTTCTGACATTGTTACATACATTTCAAATAAAGTAATATCAATATCATCATTTTTAGCATGAGGATCAAAATATACTTCAACACATTTATTATATACGATATCAATTAAATCAAAATTCTCTGGTAACATAAATGATTGTTTAAAATCATTAATTATATCTTTAGCATAACTTTTATAGTCACAATCTAATATTGTTTTATTTGTCATAAATGACATTATTACTAAAATATTATAATAATACATATGAAAATATTGAAAAATATCTTTTTTAGTTTTATTTAAAAAATTAATCGAATCTAAATCTAAAAAAATAGTATAGTCATTAATTAGATTAATCATTCTTTCGTCATTAATAAATGTTTCTGAAGGCTCAATTATAATTTTTTTAATCTTATCAATTGCATCTTTAATAATTCCATTATATTGAATAAAATGATCTACTGTGTCTTTTATTCCATGTTCCGATAAATAAGCAACATAATCAACTAATATATTATCGATAATATCATTTATTAATTCATGAGTATTACTAGCCGAACAAATACTTCTTAAATCAATTAATTGTTGTAATTGTTTAATAAAATGGCTTTCTTCAGCAGATAATTCTTTTGGTAAATTATTAAAATTTATTTTTTCATATAAATCACTCATAAAAACACCCTTTTCGTTAATTAATTTGCTATTATACCGTGAAAAAAGGATTTTGTCTACCAAAATCCTTTAATTTTCCAAGATGATTGTAACTGGTCCATCATTTTGTAAATTTATTTGCATATCAGCCCCAAAAACACCGGTTTTAGTCATAATAACTTTATTTAATTCTTTATTGAATTCATCATATAGTAGCTTGGCATCCATTCCATTTAAAGCTTTAATATATGAAGGTCTATTTCCTTTTTTACTATCAGCATAAAGAGTAAATTGACTAATGGATAAAATACTACCATTAATATCAATAAGGGATTTATTCATTACCCCTAATTCATCATCAAATATCCGTAAATGACATATTTTATTTACCATATAATTAATTTCTTTAAAAGTATCATTTTGAGTAAAACCAACGAATAATAGTAACCCTTGATTAATATCATTAATTACTTCATTATTCACTGATACTTGGGCGTATTTTACCCGTTGTACAACTACTTTCATCTTAACTACGCTCCGCTTTTTTTACAAAAGATTTATTCTTAATCGCTACTAATAAATGTTCTAAATCATCAACATTACTTACTTTAACAGTAATTAAATAACGATTGATATCTTCATATTCCATTGTTTTAATTGCTTCAGTAGTAAAATTATTTTGAGTAATAATAGTAATAATATCTAATAAATAATTTTTATTTGGAATAGTATCAACAACAATATTTACTAAATAACTACTATTAGTTTCATTCCAAGAAACATTAATTAAACGTTCATTATCAACAACATTTTTACAATTTTTCTTATGGACTGTAACTCCTGAACCCATAGTAATATATCCAACTATTAAATCACCCCGAACTGGATTACAACATTTTGCTAAATTAACCCGAATATTATCAATATTTTCTACTGCAATATCAGAACAATGACCTTCAAAAACTTTATTATTTTTATTATTTAATTTACTTAATAAGATATCATAGGCGCTTACTTTATTGTCATCAATTAAATTAAGAACATAACTAGCAGTATAACGAAGGGAACCAATATTTAAATATAATTCATCTAAATCACTTAATTTTAAACTAGTAATAATTTTATTAATATTACTTTCATTTAACACTTCATTAACCGTTAGATGTTGTTTTTTAATTTCTTTTTCTAGTAAATTCTTTCCTGATAAAATATAATTTTCTTTATCAATTTGATTAAAATAGGCTTTAATCTTACTTTTGGCTTGGGTCGTTTTAACAACTTTTAACCAATCTTTACTTGGCTTACTATTAGCATTAGTATTAATTTTAACAATATCATTATCTTTTAATTCATAATCAATTGGTACAATCTCATCATTAACAATAGCTCCTACTAATGTATCACCAACTCGAGAATGAATACGATATGCAAAATCAATTGGAGTTGAACCACTTGGTAACTCAACCACATCTCCTTTAGGAGTAAAGACATAAATATTTTCGCTTAGGATTTCATTATTTACCATTTCAATATTGGTATTATCAATATCTTTTTCGGTTGATTCAATCAAACTACGAAATATCTCTAATTTCTGTTCCATTATACTTTGTGCTTTAATTGTTCCATGTTCTTTATATGACCAGTGACTTGCAATCCCTTTTTCCGCAATTTCATCCATTTCATAAGTTCTTATTTGTATTTCAAAAAATTTAGCATCAAGACCAAAAACAGTAGTATGGAGAGATTGATACATATTTTCCTTAGGATTAGCAATATAATCTTTAAACCGTTTTGGTACCGGACGATATTTTGAATGAATAAGCCCTACTGCAGTATAACAATCGGTTTCATTATCAACAAATACCCGAAGAGCTAAAATATCATAAATATCATCCCAAGAACGTCCTTTTTTTAATTTTTCATAGATACTATGAACACTTTTAACTCGTCCTTTTATTTCATGTTTAATATTAAAACTATTTAATATATCACTAATGGAATATTTCATTTCATTTAAAAGTAAATTAAGTTCACTTCGGCTTATTTCTAATTTATTTAATATTTCTGCATAACTAGTTGGATCTTTATATTGCAAACATAAATCTTCTAGTTCACTTTTTATACTATTTATTCCTAAACGATGCGCAATCGGAATAAGTACTTTTTCTGTTTCTTTAATTTTTTGAACTCGTTTAATATTATCTAGTCGCCAAATAAGACGCATGTTATGTAATCGATCAGCTAGTTTAATAAATAATACTCGGACATCACTTGCTAGACCAACCAATACTTTTCTTAAATATAAAGCACTAGCTTCTTCATCATCATTTAAAGATAAATTATTTATTAAATTGATACTTTCAGTAATCTTTCCAATTTCATTACCAAATAAAGAATTAATATCTTTACAAGTAACATTACTATTATTAATTATTTCATGAAAAAAAGTAGCA
>CAYPXM010000024.1:0-11394 GCA_964415015.1 uncultured Muribaculaceae bacterium
TCGTTCAACTTCTAAGCCAGCAATTTTTCCGGCATTTTTGGTTGCTTGACGTTCAGCATCATTAAAATATGCTGGTACTGTAATAACGGCTTTTGTAACTTTATCGCCTAAATAACTTTCCGCATCAGTTTTTAATTTTGTTAAAATTTTTGCACTGATTTCTTCTGGAGTATACTTTTTACCAGCTGCTTCAACTTTTTCGTTAGTTCCCATTTTACGCTTAATTGATGAAATTGTGTCTTTGTTTGTTACCGCTTGACGTTTAGCTGTTTCACCAACAAAAACCTCATCATCTTTAAATGCTACCACACTTGGGGTAGTTCTATTTCCTTCAGCATTAGCAATAACTACTGGGTTACCACCTTCTAATACTGACACACATGAATTTGTTGTACCTAAATCGATACCAATAATTTTACTCATAATTTTCTCTCCTATTCTGCTACCTTAACCATTGCTGGTCTTAGTAGTATATCATTATATAAATATCCTTTTTGTAATACTTCGATTACTTCATTTGAATTAATCCCATCAACTTTTTCGGTTAAAACCGCTTCCATGATATTTGGGTCAAAATCTTTGCCTAGAGCATCAATTTCTTTAACTCCTTTACTACTTAAATTAGATAACATATTAGCATAAATCATTTTAAATCCTTCTAAGAACTTACTAACTTCATCATCTAAATTGTTATCATCCATTTTAATAGCTCGTTCAAAGTTATCAATAATGGGTAAAAAATCTTTAATAAAATTTTGCCCATCTCTTTTTTTCATATTCAATAATTCTTCACTATAACGACGTTGCAAATTTTGCATCTCCGCCATTAATCGTAAATTCTTATCATTAAGCATAGAAATTTCATTTTTTAATTTTTCTACTTCTTTATTGCTTTTTGGACTTTTGTTGTTACTTGTATTCTCTTTCATTAATTCACTCTTTTCTACTCGTATTTTCGATAATATAGTTTAGTAATCCAACTACTCGATCATACTCCATACGTTTAGGGCCAACAATCGCAATTGTACCTTCTTCGCCCCGCACATTATAATGACTTTTTATTATCGTTACATCAGGATCAAAATCATTATCTTCGCCAATATAAATATTAACACCATCGCGACTTTCTTCAATTTTTCTAACTAAGGAATCATCTTCAAATTTACTTACAATTCGTCTAATATCTTCGGCATTATTATATTCTGGTTGCTTTAATATATTTGTTTTACCAGAAAAATGAACATTAGCCCCATTATTTTTAGTAAAATCATTAAACGCATCATAAAAAATATTATATACCGTTTCATATTGCTTTATTTTTTTTGCAATAATTGGTTTAATATCAAATTCTAATCGTTCTGATACTTGATCAATTGGAGTTCCAATTAACATTTTATTAATAATGTCACCAGTTTTTACGATTTCTTCAATATTAGTATTATCCGGTAAGATAAATTGTTTATTTTCTACTATTCCTTGGTCAGTACAAACTACTGCCACGATTGAATTTTGTGATAACGCAATAATATTTATTTGTTTTAATGCATTATCCCGCGAATTCTTTCCTAATATAACACTCGTATAATTAGTTAATTCACTAATTATTTCTACACACTTTATGATGGCATCGCTAATTTGTAGTTCATGATTATTTAAAATCGTTTGTAATTTCAATACATCTTCCCCGGTTAATTCCTTTGGTTTCATTAAATTATCGGTATAATACTTATAACCTAACTCACTAGGAATACGACCTGATGAAATATGATTTTTTTCAACATAGCCGAAATTTTCTAAAACTGCCATTTCATTTCTGATTGTGGCACTAGAACAGCCAAATTTTTTACATAAAGATTTACTACCTACCGGTTTAACCGTTTTAATATAATTTTCAACGATCTCCTTAAGTAGTTCTTTTTGCCGATTATCCACTTCATTCACCACCCATTAGCACCAATCAATTTCAAGTGCTAATTAAATTATATGCAACCAATTAGCACTTGTCAACCTTTAAGTGCTAATTTTTTTAAAAAAATTAAAAAACTGTTAAATTACTTAACAGTTTCAATTAAATTATCATTTATATAGATTTCGACATTACCATTTTCTAAGACTACTTCGGTTACTTTATCACTACTCGTAGTCGAATACTTCTCGCTTACTGCTTTATTGTATGAATAATCAAGCAAATAATATTTATAATCATTATCTACTACCCCAACATATTTACCAACGAAATACATTTTTCGATATTCTTCTCCATTTAATAGGCGATAACTATTAACAGTCATTAACGAATACATGTTATTACTTGATTTAGAAATAATATAATTATCATTATAATCTGCAATAGCAGCACTTAATCTTTCGGTTTTATTTGAACCAGTATCATTTAACAAGACATAAAAACCATTTTTATAAGCCATTATAACATGAGCATCAATCATTCCATCTACAACCCGATTATGTACTCCTAAATAGTTATATTCTGCTTTCGTTACATAAAGTGGATTTTCATTTCCTAACGAAATAACTTGCCATAAATTAGCATCATTCATCGCAAAGATTAAATGATTACTCATCCCAATAGTATAGTTTTTAACTGCTTTAAATTCATTTAATTTTTTATTTTCAATAACATCATAAAGAATAACTTTACTATTTCGGTAATACTCCGTTTTATCATTCGTATCATTTAGTAAGGCATAGCGATTATTAATTAATTTAAAAACATCAGTTTTTCCATCATCATAAGTAAGTAAATCACTATTTTTATCATCATCGGTATATTCATAAGCATAGCCACAATAAGAATCATTATTAATACATGTATAAGTTCCTAGTAATTCATCAGCTTCATTATAAAAATATAATTTACCATCTAATTTAAATAACCGTTGTGGATTAGGATCTACATAGGGTTCTTTACCATAACCAAACACCTTAAGTAAAATACCAGTTAAGGATAAGATAAAGAATATTATACAAAATACTAAAATAGTATAAAATACTCGTTTATTATTAGTAAATTTCATCTTAGCCCTCTACTTTCATTCCAGTTACAATGTCAAAGTAATTATCTCCATATATACCATCTTTTAACACACTTATTTGTAATATATTACCTTCTAAATTAACTTTATATGCTGGATTAGTAGCATCCTTATATTTATTACTATTTAACATTATTCCATCAGATATTATTTGTTCATTATTATAATTATATACTTTTAATTCATTTGAATCGTCTATTCCTAAATAAATAGTACTTAGTAAATCAATATATTTAAATGCTATTTTACTTGTTTTATTACCTTGATAATCATAAATACTATATTTATTATTTTCAATTACCTTAATATATAAATCATTATATCCAACTATCTTACCAGTAAATTCCGGAGATACACTAGTAGCCGAATCATTAAAGATTAATAAATACTTAGCAGCAGCATTTTTAGCCAAGTAATATTTACCCATTTTTTCAAGACTTAAATAATTAAATAATATACTACTACTTACTTCTTCTTTATCTAATTTAATCATACCCATTTTACCATCTTTATTTCTGGCAATAACTTGGATATTATTAGTAACAAAGCTTACTTCCTCTAAACCAGTAAAAGTATATGTACAGACATTTTGATAAGTCCCTAAAGCTTTACTAGTTTTTAAATTATATAATTTTACTGTTTCACTACCAGATGCATTAGAATTATCTTTTATAAAGACAAAAGTTCCATTAATAATTGGGATTAAACCAATTGCTTCATTACTATTATTTGTCATATCATTAGTTTCATAAATCGTATCCCGAGCAATAAAACAATTATTTAAAGAAGAATCAGCATTTTCCAAGATATTTTTATTAGTACATTTATAACTACCTAATAAACTAGTTTTTTCTTCATCGCCATAAAAATATAAAGTATTATCAAAATAATTAATATATTTGATTTTTTTTGATACCATTCCCTCTAATAAATTAATACTTTTAACACTTTTATCACCAGCAAGGAGGGTAATCTTCATTAAGTTTTCATTAATAGTTACATCAAAAGAACCATTAACTCCTTTACTCTTTCCCTCTTCATCATAGATAAATAATTTATTAAATTGACTACTTGGTAAAATGATTGGTTCACTATTATACTTAAATCCTTCATAGTCATAAATATATAGGTTTAATTCATCAACACATAATACGTATTCATCTAATAATTTGATATAACTAAAGCTCTTATCAAAAACTAAATTCTTTTTATAATCATATAAGAAATATTTATTATTACTTCCAACAACAACATACTCACTATTATAATTCTTAATTGGTCCCTCATAATTTTTAGTTACATCTTTATTATCATAAGTTATTAAAGAATGAAAACCATTACTTGTAGCAACTAGGATATTGTCATTGTCTTTTTCTTCTGTAATAATTCCTAAATAGTTATATAAACAATCGATTTTTTCATTAAAACCAGTTGTACTTAAATCATATAATCCATATAAATCATTTTTATCTTTGATAATTACATAATTATCTATCCCATAGTATTTAACCGCTTTAACAGTAGCAACACTAAATTCATTGATAAAATCATAGATATTAATTAAATCTTCACCGTCATTTTTTTTATCAATGATAAAGGCATACTGGTTATTAATAAAGTCACTACCATTAATTATTGGTTCTAAAGATTCATACACTTGACGAGAAGTAAAAAAGTCATCATCTTCATTACTATAATTAGCTAAAAAACATAAATTAACATTTTTATTTTTACATTTATAACGTCCAATCTCAGTATCATTATCTAAAAAGACTAATTCCCCGTTTTCATAGCGATAGTTTTCCTTATCAATTATTAAGTTATTATCGGTTGGTTTTTTATCTTCTGATTTTTTAAAGAAAAAGAAATAAATAAAAAGACTAGCAAAAATAATAAAACCAACAATTATACTAATAAAGATAATTTTTCCTTTTTTAGATAATTTTTTAAAAAAGTTTTTTTTCTTAGTTACTGGGGGTGTTTCTAATTTTGGTTCTAAATCATTTGGTTCTTCCGCGTTGCTTAATTCACCCAAAGCATTCATCGTCATACTGTTTAATTCATCTAAACTATATACTTTTTTAGTTTTTAATAAATCTTGTTCATTCATCTTAATCAACCTCTTTATTATAATTAATTATATCATTTAATATTATATTTTAAAAGTAATTTATTTAACCCTTTTAAAACTCTATTTTAACATAAAAAAAAGAGAAATAATTCTCTTATGTTTTTAAGATATTATTAATTAATGTTGCCAAAAGAACTAAAACATAAATAAAAATTTGTTGTTTTTTTAAAAAATCAGTCATTTTTGTAAACCAACAATTTTGTTTTTTAATAATATCATAAATAATTAAATAAGTAACAAATATCGCAAATACTAATAATGGTATTGTTAAAATGTTATATTTTAATGACTGAATTATATCTAACTTTAATAATGCCATAAAACTTCTCGTGATTCCACATGCTGGACAAGAGAAATGAAAATATTTTTTAAAAAGACAGTCATATTTACCGGTGTAAGATAAAAACAATATTAACGATGTCGTTAATATTGTTCCGCTTAAAATACTAATTTTTTTTAACATTTACTATTCTGCAATTGGATTGCCGTGACCATCAGTATCAATTTTTCCAGTAAGGATCATAATACCTTCGATTAAACCCCAGATACTAGAAATCATTGCACCAAAACCACAAGTTAAAACTGTAATTAATAATTGCGCAACAGCTTTACCAGTATATCCTAAGTAAAAATTATGAACCCCAAAGCTTCCTAATAAAATACCTAGAAGACCAGCAACTAATTTAGATTTTGCATCAGGATTAGCTGCAGCTTTTTTTCCTTCTACAAGAGTACCACATGCTAAACATACTTGAGCGCCTTCTTTAACTTCTGCTCCACAATTTGCACAAAATTTTGCCATATCTACACCTCCAATAAATAAATTATAGCACATATTTTTTTAAAATAAACAACTACTTTGACAAATTTACGACAATTTTCGTATTTTTGTTTATTTCACTACCAATATCAATACTACTACCCACTACTTTACCATATCCATTTAATTCATATTTTAGACCAATAATATTACACCAAGCAACTACTTCTGCACTAGTATAACCAGTTATATCTGGCATTAATATTGTATTACTATTAGTTTTTAAGAAGACTTTATTACCTTTTAAAACAATACTATCAGCTTTAGGATACTGATTACTTACTTTATCACCAGTACCAATAACAACTGGAATAATTCCTTGTTCATTTAATAATTCTAAAACATCTTCCACTGGTTTATTTAAGTAATTAGATACTTTAATAATCTTTGTTTCATCTAAACTACTTTCTACTTCCACAATATCTTTATATTTGGCAATTTCTTCAATCGCCGTAGCTACTTGTTTTGCAACGGTTGATATCGGGCCGACAAATTTACTCGTGGCATAATAAATAATATACTCTGGATTCTCATACGGAAATAAACCCGCAAATGATCTAACATAATCATATTTTCCATTTAAGTATCCACCCGAAGTAGCGATTTGAGCCGTACCTGTTTTACCAATAACTGTAATATTATTAGCTTTATAATACTTTGCATCAGTTAAATTAGAATACACTACATCTTTCATCATATTCTTCATATAATCAATATTCTTTTTACTAGCCACATTTCTTACAATCGTTTTTTCCGCCGTTTTATCAATTTTTCCATCACTATAAACAATTCGATCTATAATATATGGTTTTAACATGTCACCATCGTTGGCAATAATACTTAAGGCTTGTAACATTTGAATTGGTGATATTGTTACCCCTTGTCCAAAAGAAGCATTAGCTAATTCACTTTTATATTTAAAATTAATTAATCCCTTAGTTTCATTAGGTAGTTCAATATTAGTAAGTGAACCAAACCCACATTTTTCATAAAAACTTCGTAATTTTGAATTTCCTAAATCAAGAGCTAAATAAGTAGCGGCAACATTTGAAGAATACGAAAAACCAGTATCAAAACTAATTTTTCCCCAACCAACATTATTAAAATCTTTAATAACGGCATCAGCCACATTTACGGTTCCAGATTGATATAACTTGTTACCATCATAAATATTATTTTCCATTGCGGCTAGAAAAGAAAATATTTTCATCGTTGAACCTGGTTCATATTGATAACTTACCAATGGGTTTAAATATGATTTTACATCATCTAAAGTATTTAAATTAAAACTTGGTGTTGAAGCACTACCAACTATTCTCCCTGTTTTAGCTTCCATAACACTAATTGTTAACCAATCCATTTGATAATCCTTTTTTAAATTAGCAATAACATTTTCTAATATTAATTGAATATTATTATCAATGGTTAAATATATATCTGCCCCACTAACCGGCGATTTAGTTATACTAGGAGTATTAGGAATTTGATAACCATAAGCATCTTTTTGATATTCACGAAATCCATCAGTACCACTTAAAACATCATTATAAGCTTTTTCAATCCCCATTTCGCCAGTTATTACATTATCATTATTCTTTCTTGCATAACCAATTAAATAAGAAGCAAAACTATTCATTTTATAATAACGTTTGCTACTAGCAATAAAGTCGATCCCCGGTAAATCTAACGCTTGTATCTCTTCTTTTTTTAATTCCGTAATTCCTCTTCCATTGGGACCTAATTCAACTTGATATAAATCACTACTTAATAACTTCATTAGTAAATCATAACTCATATTTAATACTGGTTCTAAAGCTTTAGCTGTCATATCTTTATCAATTACATGTTGTGGATGATTACTATTGGTAGTTCTACTATCACTTAAATAAGCAATAACCGTGTAAGAATTAACGTTCTTAGCTAAAACATCACCATTATAATCATAGATTGTTCCTCGTGTTGCATAAAGCGTTTCTTTCGCCGTATTACGATTATTACTGAATGCAGTTAAATCCATATCATCAACCGTTTTAAATAGACCTACTTGAATAAGTTTTAAAATTATTAAACCAAATAAAAAAACAATTGCTAAAATAATGAATTTATTCATTTTTAACGAATTGTTTTTTTTCATGTTTAATCACACCTATTCTGAAATAACTTTAATATTATCATTATTATATGATAAACCAATTTCATTTGCAACATTTTGAATTTTATCAAGACTAACAAGTTCATTAATTTTCATATTTAAACTTTGATTAATGTTTTCTTGTTTAGCAATTTTACTTTTATATTGTTCTACTGAAATATTTGATTCTGATAGTTTTCCTTGGCTATAAACATTTAATAATGGAATAGCCACAATTAATAAAACTAAAACTGCATATAAAAATTTTTCACCCCGTAATAATTTAACTTTTCCCTTATTTTTTTTCATGTTTATATCCTTTCTATAACTCTTAATTTAGCACTCTTACTGCGACTATTTTCTTTTAATTCCAAATCACTAGGTAAGATTGGCTTTTTATTTATTAATTTAATTAATGGTTGATATTCTTTTGGAATATTAGGTAATCCTTTAACCATTTCATCAACTTCACTATATTTTTTAAATATTTGTTTTACAATTCGATCTTCCAAAGAATGAAATGTTATAACACACATTCTGCCACCCGGATTAAGCATTTTAATTGCTTCTGGTAAAACATCTTTTAGTACTTTTAATTCACTATTTACTTCAATTCTTATTGCTTGAAATATTTGTCGTTCCGGATGATTTAAGTTAAAATACTTATCACCAACCGCCATATTTATTACTTTTACTAATTCCATGGTTGTCATAATTGGTCGTTTTTCAACTATTTTCATCGCAATAGCCTTACTTAATCTTTCTTCCCCAAAGGTATAAAAAATATCAGTTAAAGCATCAACACTATAAGTATTAACTACATCTTGGGCTGTTAATTTATTATCTTTATTCATTCGCATATCTAAAGGTGCATCTTTCATAAATGAAAAACCACGTTCTGTTTCATCAATTTGCGGACTAGATAACCCTAAATCAAAAATAATCCCATCGACATGATAAATAGCTCTTTTTTCTAACTCTGTTTTTAAATTCACAAAGTTACTATGAACAAGTAAATAATTCTTACCAAAATCTTTTAAAAACGATTCACAATAGTTTATCGCTTCAATATCTTGGTCAAAGGCGAAAAGAAAACCCCTTTTCAATTCTCGCAATATTTCTTTGCTATGACCTCCATAGCCGAGTGTGGCGTCGACATAAGTTAAATCACTTTTTACACAAAGATTAGAGATAGTCTCATTTAATAAAACGCTGTAATGTTTCATTAGAAACTATCATCCATAAATAAGTTTTCTGCAATTGTCTCAAGTTGTTCCGCATTACCATCTAAAAATTCGTTCCATAAAGTTTCAGACCAAATTTCCACACGATCATTAGCACCAATCACAACACATGCTTTTTCAATATTGGCATAGCTTGCTAGCGGAGAGGCAATGTTAATTCGACCGGTAGAATCGAATTCGCATTCAGTAGCACCAGAGAAGAAGGACCGGATAAATGTACGAGCATCTTTTTTGGTAAAAGGTAGAGTTTTAAGTTTTGCAACGATTCGATTCCAGTCTTCGTAAGAATAAACATAAATACATTTTTCTAAACCACGTGTAATAACAAATTTATTACCCAGACTTTGGCGAAACTTAGCTGGAATAATCAAGCGTCGCTTTTCATCAATATTATGATGATATTCACCCATATACATTTAAATCCCCCACTTTCTGCCACAATGTACCACTGCCTAACTTAATATTAATACATAAAGGGCTTTTTTTCAATAGAAAAACAAAAAAAGTTAACAATATTTGTTAACTTTACAATTGAGTGTCAATAACTATCTTTTTAATCTTTTTAAAAGATGATAAATATGATATATAAATCCTTTACCATATTCATAAACATCCATTAATTCTTCTACATAACCATTAAATCCTTTTTTAAATTCATATACCCCGTAATCTTTACCTGATTTATCAAAAACATCATTAATACCAAAGAAATTGTACCTTCGATAACCATTTTCAGCCCCATATTTAATGATTTCCCATTGAAGACGATATTGACCACAAAAATTCATATATTCTTTATAAGAACCACTAAAAAGATATATTAATTCATCACCATATAACATAAACATCGCCCCAGATAAAGGAATGATATTACCTTTATCTTTTTTTAATTGTTTTGTTTCCTTAATCTTTTCTTTATTTTGTAATAGTTCATTTTTCATTACTTCTTTTTTCTTTTTGTTACTTGCACTATCAGATAATTCATCAATTTTATGCTGTAATTCTAAATTTTCTTCATTTAATATATTAATATAAGTATCACAATTAAGACTAACTATTTTAAAAGTAACTAAATCCCCAAAAGTTTTATACATATTCTCATAATAACTTAAGTTTTTATCACCAAAACCTCTTCGTTTACAAGTATCACTAGTAATTTTTTTAAATTCCTTTAATTCTTCATATTTAAGTGTTTTACATTCTAATTGATACTTATTAATCGTTCGATTAATATAATTACGCGTATTAGGTTTAAACTGACTAAATAATTCTTCTTTCGTTAAAGGGGCTATATCAAGACAATAAGTCCATTTAACTTGTACTCCTGCTCCTCTATTTTTATAACCTATCTCTTCTAAAGTATTTATAATATCATAATTATTAATATCGCCTTCAACAATATTTGCATCAGTATCTCTTTTAATAACTGGTAAATAAGGATTAATTAATAATCGATTACCCTTTTTTGTTTTTATAAAACGATATAATAAATTAGTAAATTCTTGAAGATAATTTTTATTATGATAATCCGTAATAAAACCTTTAACTGCTTCAAAGCATTTATATCCTAAAAATTTATTTCGGGCAACTATTAAGCTCGCTCCAACAATCGTATTATTATCAAATAAACCAAGTAAATAATTTTCTTTATGTTCTAAGTCAAACATCATTTTCATATATCCACTTTGAAAAAAGTTATGACTAGGAGCAGTTTTAACAAACGATTCAAATTCATTAATTGATATTTCTTTTAGTTCCATAAAAACACCTCAATTTTATTATACCATAAAGCCAAAAAAAAATTAACATCGGTGTTAATTATTTTTCTTCAGTACTAATATTTAAGACATTGTTTCCTTTGTAGAAACCACATTTTGAACATGCACGGTGAGGTCTAATTGTTGCACCACATTTTGGACAAGTAGTTATTGTACCAACTTCTTTTTTTAAATGAGTACGACGCATTCTTTTTTTTGTCTTACTTGTTCTTCTAAAAGGAACAGCAAATAATTGAA
>CAYPXM010000025.1:0-5640 GCA_964415015.1 uncultured Muribaculaceae bacterium
ATAAAGCTAGTAGTAATGAGGAAAAATTATCTATAATCGCCGAGTTACAAAAAGAGGTACAACGATATATAAAAGACAATAAAATGGTATGGGATACATTCATGACTTCTGGTGCTCGTGGTAGTATTGCCCAATTTAAACAACTTGCAGGTATGCGTGGTTTAATGGGTAAACCAAGTGGTGGCATGGTAGAAATTCCAATTATTTCTAACTTTATGGAAGGTCAAAGCGTAAATGAATTCTTTACTAGTACCCATGGGGCTCGTAAAGGAGATACTGATACTGCTCTTCGTACTGCCGATTCAGGTTACTTAACTCGTCGTTTAGTAGATGTTGTTCAAGATATTATTGTTAAAGATGATGACTGTGGTAGTATCCATGGTGTTGAAGTATATGACTTTATTAATGATAAAGATGGATCAATGATTGAACCATTATATGAACGTATTGTTGGTCGTTTTGCAGCTGGTAAAGTATTAAATCCAGAAAATAAAACAATTATTGTTGATGCTGGAGAAATGATTACTGAAAATATTGCTAATAAAATTGTTAAAGCTGGTATTAAAAAGGTTGAAATACGTAGTATATTAACTTGTAAAACGATTAATGGTGTATGCCAAAAATGTTATGGTCGTAACTTAGCAACTGGTAACTTAGTAGAAACTGGTGAAGCAGTTGGTATTATGGCTGCTCAATCAATTGGTGAACCTGGTACCCAACTTACCATGCGTACATTCCATACTGGAGGTATTGCTGGTGGAGAAGATATCACTCAAGGTTTACCAAGAGTTGAAGAATTATTTGAAGCTCGTAATCCAAAAAGCAAAGCAACTATTGCTGAAATTGCTGGTAAGGTTATTAGCATTGAGGAAACTAACGGAAAACACAAAATTGTTGTTGAAAGTGAAGTTGAAGCAAGAGAACATGTTACTAATTACAACATGAAAGTTCGAGTTAATATTGGTGATATGGTTGAAGCTGGAGATAAGTTAACTGAAGGAGTAATTTCTCCAAAAGAATTATTAGCAGTAACTGATCCAATAACAGCACAAGAATATATTGTTAAAGAAATTCAACTTGCATATAAATCTCAAGGTGTTGATATTTCTGATAAACACGTTGAAGTAATCGTAAATCGAATGATTAACAAGGTTAAAATTGTTGATCCAGGAGATACTGATTTTGTTGAAGGATTAAGTGTTTCATTACGGGAATTTACTAAACGTAATAAACCAGTAATCTTATCAGGTGGTATTCCTGCTAAGGGAAGACCAATTATGTTAGGTATTACTAAATCAAGTTTAGAGACTGATTCCTTCTTATCAGCTGCATCATTCCAAGAAACGACAAGAGTTTTAACTGATGCTGCTATTCGTGGTAAAGCGGATATGTTAAGAGGATTAAAAGAAAATGTTATTATTGGTAAGTTAATCCCAGCTGGTACTGGTGCTAAACAATACAATGATATTGAAATGATGCTTCAAAAAGAATTTATGGGTGATGATGCTAGTGAATTCTTAGAAGAGAAGTTTATGGATGATGTTGATTTAACCGTTGAACCTGATGCCTTAGATAAAGAAATTTTATCAGAAGAAGAAAATGAAGAATAACAGTGAAAAATGCTATTCTTTTTTATTACAATTTGATATAATATTTCCTGGTGATTAAAAATGACTTCAACTAGAGAATGGCATAATATGCAGTATATAAGAGATACTTTTTTAGATGCTAATTTATCTTATTTAAAAAAGTTGGTTAAAATGCCGCGATTTAATAAGTATTTAAGTATTTATCGCGAATATAGTGATGAATTATTATTCAGTATGGCTATAACTTTAATTAATAAAGTAGAAAATGGCTTAGTACTAGAAAAAGATATGGAATTAATTGAATTAAAAATAATAATTGCTTTTGCTTCAATGGGGAGTTTTTCTTTAACTTATAATAATGACGGAATGATGCCTTATATTATAAAATAATTGACAGTTAATTAAATTATGATATAATAACTTACCAAGAAAGCGGAGAGATTATGAATAAAGTAAATAATAATGAAATAATTACGGATTTTAAAGTTTTTCAATTATTTTTATTTAATAATTTAGAACAAGAAAAAAAGGTTAATCCAACGGATAAAGATTTTCTTAATCATAAATATTTAACTTACTTTCGCAAAATTAAATATATATTAAATAATAAATTAATCAATGATAAAACTATTATTAAAAAGTATCAACAAATTAAAGAAAGTATATTTTCAATTAAAACATCAGCTAATGAATTAGAAGTAGTACTGAGAATGATATCTGCAACTAATTTATTATTAGTTGATTCTAAATTAGATAATTTAAATAGTGATAATTTAATTACCATTAGTGATATTTATGCAGATACTTTACCGGAAGATATGAAAGCTAATGAAGTAGATACTTTAACATTTTACTAAGAGGAGACTCTTAGTTTTTTATATTTTACTTTTGCTTGTCTTGATGATAATAATAATTTATAATAGTAACTAGTTAGAGGTGAGGAAATGATTACAGCCACATTATTACCAGCAGATATTTATACAGTAGTTAATAAAACTGTTTTAACAGATATTGACCGTAATAACCTTATTAACCTTTATTTACCAATAATTGGCGTATCAGCTCTAAGTCTTTATTTATTACTATGGCGTGATTTAAGTAATACGATGATTATTAGTAATGACCATAATCATCATCATTTAATGTCTTCTCTTAAACTGGATTTATTTGAAATAAAAGCGGCTAGAGAAGCTTTAGAAGCAGTAGGATTAATAAAAACTTTTATTAATGAAGGAGAAATAAATAAATATGTTTATGAACTTTATTCTCCACTTACCACCTATGAATTTTTTAATCATCCGATCTTTAATGTAATTTTATACAATAATATTGGTAAAAGTGAATATGAAGCATTAAAAATGGTTTATGATAAAATTAGTATTGATATGAGAGAGTATACTGATATAACTAAGTTAATGGATATGACATTTAAAGTTTCTAATACCGAAATAAACGTTAATCCACTAGAACGTACGACTAATAGTATTTGTATGAGTGATCAAGTTGATTTTGATTTGATATTATCTAGTATTCCAAAAAGTTTAATTAATGAAAAAGTATTTACGAAAAAAATGAAGGAACTAATTAATAATTTAGCATTTACGTATAATATTGATACCATTAAAATGGTAGAGTTAATTCGCACCAGTATTAATGAACATGGTGGAATTGATAAAGAAAGTTTACGAAAGAATGCCCGTAAATATTATCAATATAATAATAATGGAGCCTTACCAACATTATGTTATCGAACTCAACCGGAGTATTTAAAAAATCCATTGGGAGATTTATCAAAAAGAGGTAAAATAATTGCGGTATTTGAAAATACAACTCCATATGATTTTTTAAAGAGTAAAAATAAAGGTCATAATCCAACTAATCGGGATTTGAAAATAGTAGAATATTTATTAGTTGATATTGGACTTAAACCCGCTGTCGTAAATGTTTTAATTGATTATGTACTCAAAAAAAATGATAATAAATTAAATCAAAGTTTTATTGAAGCAATAGCTAGTCAATGGTCACGGCTGGGAATAGAAACGGCTAGTGATGCAATGGATACAGCTGAAAAACAAAATAAAAAATATAATAAGCGGGATGAAATAAAAGAAAAATATAAAGCAGCAACACCAAATTGGTTTAATAGTAATCAAGAAAAGGAAGAAATTAGTGAAGAAGAACGAAAAGAGTTAGAATCATTAATGAGTAAGTATAGGTGATGAAATGGAAAATACTAATTTTAATTTAAATAAAAAACAACAAACTGCTCTTAATGCGGCTTTTATGGAAGCGAGTAAAGATACTACTTTTTGTAAATTAATTACTAGTTTAGATATTAATGATAAAATAGCTAAAAAATATACTAGCCGATTAGAAGATACCACTAAAGAATTAAAGAATTGTTCTCAATGTAAGGGATTATATGAATGTAGAAATAAAGTAGGTGGACATGTAAGTTATCCAAAAAAAGATTATTATGATAATTTAATCTTTGTTTCTAAACCATGTAAATACTATAAAAAAGGTTTAAAAGAAGAAGAAAATAAAATAACTGATTCGCAAAATAATAGTAATGCTCGAATGAAAGATATTGATATTACTGATAAAAAACGAATTAACTTAATTAAATGGGTTAATAAGTTTTATGATAAATATGAACCACACCAAGTATTTAAGGGATTATATTTAAATGGTTCTTTTGGTTCTGGAAAAACTTATATATTAAGTGCTTTGTTTAATGAATTAAAGATTAATAAGAAAGTATCTACTGAAATTGTTTATTTTCCTGAAATCTTAAGAACTTTAAAAGATAATTGGAATATGTATCAAGAAAAAATAGATTATTATCAAAATGTTGATTTATTATTAATTGATGATATTGGAGCAGAAAAAGTAACTGAATGGGGTCGAGATGAAGTTTTAGGAACTATTTTACAATATCGAATGAATAATGGTTTAACAACATTTTTTACCAGTAATCTAAGTATTAGTGATTTAGAAAGTCATTTAAGTATTACAAATAATAATACCGATATGGTTAAAGCAAGAAGAATAATAGAGCGAATAAAACAGTTGACAGAAGAGTTGACTTTAATTAGCGAAAACAGACGAAAATAGTGGAATTTTCGTTTTTTTTATGGTATCTTTTTTATAGTAGAGGTGTGGTTATCAAACGAAAATATTTATTAATTATTAGTTTGGTATTATGTATCATGGTTATCATTATAGGATCAACTTATGCTTATTTTAATGTCATTAATACTGGTGAGTCTAGTGATGTTATAATAAATGCTAAAACTTTAGCAATTAGATATATTGATGGTCCAAGTATTACGGAAAGTGGAATTCTTCCTGGAACAAAAATTGTAAAAACTTTTGCAGTTACTAATGAGGGTGATGATGATGTATATTATTCCATTAAATTAATCGATGTAATTAATGAATTAGTAGCATCAAGTGATTTAGTATATGATTTAGAAGGAGATAATGGAGTAAACTACAGTAGTCAATTATATCCATCATATGATAAAACAATAACTGATTTTATTCTTATTGGTGCGCTTGAAACACAAAATTATACATTAACCATTGAATATATTAATCAAGGCTATGTTCAAAATGAAGATATGGATAAATTAATCGCTGGAACGGTTAATATTGGTGTTGCTAGTGGTAAAATGGTTAGTCGTTTAAGTAGTAGTGAACTTTTAAATATTAATGCTTTAATTACCGAATATGAAGGTTTAGTTGGAGAAGGAAGTGAAAGTTCTCCGTACTTAATTGAGAGTGCTTTAGATTTAATATATTTCAATCAAAAAGCTCATAATAATGAAAATATTATTGGATTAACTCCTCAACGAGAATTAAATGATATTGATTTACCAGCATTAACTTCAGTATATAAAATAACTAAGAATATCGTATTAAATGATCCGTTAGAAACTTCACTTTATGAAGCAGGAACAGATTATTATAATTGGTTAGGTATTGGTACTAGTGATAATCCTTTTACCGGAAAGATTACTGGGGATAATAATATAAGTATTAGTGG
>CAYPXM010000025.1:5740-10735 GCA_964415015.1 uncultured Muribaculaceae bacterium
TAGTGGAATTAATAATAGTAATAGTGGTACAATAACTTTTGAACGTAATGTTAATAATGGTCGTGTCGAAGGTACTAGTAGAGCAAGTGGTTTAGGTGGAGATATGTATGGTTACGGCGATGCCCCAGGTCAAGTACTAGTATTAAATAATAATATTAATAATGGTGTTATTGGTAGAAGTAATACTTCATATGCGGGCGGATTTTTAGGCGTTAATAAATTTGCGTTAGTTGCTAATAACAATGTAAATAATGCGGAGATTTTATCCAGTAGCTATGCTGGTGGATTAGTTGGAAGACAAGATAATTCTTATGTTGATGCGGAAATTAATAATGGTATTAATAATGGTAATATAACAGGTTATGGGGCAGTTGGTGGTATCGTTGGTTATTTAGCTGCCAAAGACTTTGTTTTAGAAGATTCTTATAATACTGGTGATATAGAAGCTATTCAATACGGCGGTGGTATCATTGGACGTGGTCAGGATTTAAGTCTTACTGGTACAATAAATGAAGTATATAATACTGGTGATATTAATTGTAATAATTATTGTGGTGGTATTATTGGTGTTGATTATTCAACAGTTACATTAAAAAATTCTTATAATATTGGTAATATTACCACAAATGTTAGTACGACTTCTATTGGTGGTATTAGTGGTGAAGGATTATATCAGATAATAAATACATATAATGCTGGTAACATTACTAGTATAAAAGATACTAGAGCAAATAATATTGGTGGTATTACTGGAATGAATACTATTGCAAACTTTAAATATGAAAATGTTGTAAATGCTGGTACTATTACAAGTAAATATCGTTCAGCCGGAATATTAAGTTTTGGTCAGTTAAGTTATAATGGAGGTACTTTAAATAATGTTTATAGTTTAGGTTCAGTTAATGTAACTAGTGCAGAAATATATGATGATACTAAAGCTTATTCATTAGGTTGTAACTTAGATGGAGTTAATTTAGTTGATGTATACATATTAGATGGTATAGCACCATATATTGCACGCACTATGACTTCAATTGATCCTTACATAATAAGTACTTCACCAAGTATATTAAGTGTAGTTAATGGAGAAAGTAAATTTAAAGCTGATAGTAATAATACAAATCATGGTTATCCAAAATTAATATGGCAAGAATAAAGAGACATTTAATATGTTTCTTTTTCTTTTCTAAATATAGGGTTTATGATACAATAAATGCGGTGATAAAGATGTTAATTATTAAAGATTTAAGTGTTAAAGTTAATGATAAAAAAATATTAGATAATTTTAATTTAACGGTTAATGACGGTGAAATACATGTTATTATGGGTGTTAATGGGGCTGGTAAATCGACAATTTTAAAAACTATTATGCATGATAGTAATTATGAAGTAACTAATGGTTCAATCATTTATAATAATAATTCTTTAAATGATTTATCAACTACTGATATAGCAAGATTAGGAATTTTTTTACTAAATCAAAATCCGTTGGCAATTGAAGGTGTTACTAATTATGAATTAATGAGAGCTTCTCTAACTAATCGTAGTGATTTAAATTTTAATATCTTTGATTTAAAAAAAGAATTAGAAAAAGCTTGTGAAACGATTAAATTACCAGTTTCTTTTATTAATCGAGAAGTTAATTGTGGCATGAGTGGTGGCGAAAAAAAGAAAAATGAGTTATTACATATGTTTTTGTTAAAACCATCACTTATTTTACTTGATGAATTAGATAGTGGACTAGATATTGATGCTCTAAGTGATGTTTGTAAAGCAATAAAAAAATATGATGAAGCATATAACCCTAGTATTATAATAATAACTCATCATAATAATATTTTAAATTATTTAGTTCCTGATTATGTCCATGTATTAAGCAAGGGTAAAATAATTAAAAGTGGCTCAAAAGATTTGGCACTCTTAATTGAAAAAGAAGGTTTTAATGGGGAAAATCTAATGACTGGAAGAAAATAATATGAATATAATAAAGTGGAAGAAAGAAACCATTAATATTAATGATATAAATGATTTATTAACTATTAATATAAAAGATGGCGAAAAAAAAATAATAAATATTTTTGGTGAAGTAAAACAAAGTGATAAGATAATTAAAGCAGTTCTTAAAAATAATGGTGACTTAAAAATTAATTTCGGGGTTAATGTTTTAGATAGTTTTAACTTAACGATCGATATTTTAATAAATGGAAATAATAATAATGTTGTTTTAAAGGGTGGCTTTCTCGCCAATGATAATACAACTCTTAAAATAAATAGTGTGGCAGAAGTAAATGATCATACTACTAATAATACTTTTGATGAATTATTTAATACATTAGTTTTAGGTAATCCTAATGTTTATATTGAACCTAATATGTTAATATCTTCAAATGAAGTAATAGCAAGTCATGGTGTTACTATTAGTGGTATTGATAAAGATTATTTATTTTATTTATGTGGACATGGTATGACTGTAGATAAAGCAAATTTTATTATTAAAAAGAGTGTTTTAAATAAATATTTAGATATACCAGGAGGTGAAACATGTTTCGAGAGGATTTTTTAATATTAAAAAATAATTTAATCTATTTTGATAATGGGGCTACTACTTTAAAACCTAATAAAGTAATTGAATCAATATCGGATTATTATACTAATTATCCTGCTAATACCCATCGTGGAGATTATAAAATTAGTATTATGGTTGATGAAAAAATAAACGAAACGCGAGATAACGTTAAATCTTTTATTAATGCTTCAACGAGTGATGAAATTATTTTTACTAGTGGTACAACCGAAGGTATTAATATTATTGCTAATGGGTTTTTTGGTCATCATTTAGAAAATGGTGATGAAATTATTTTAAGTAAAGCTGATCATGCTAGTAATCTATTACCATGGTTTAAATTGGCAACGGAATTAAATTTAGTAATTAAGTTTGTTGACTTAGATGATAATTATTTTATTACTTTAGATAGTATTAAAAAATTAGTTACTAAGAAGACAAAAGTAATCGCTTTAGCAAGTATTTCCAATGTAATTGGGGATTTACGACCAATTAAAGAAATTACTCAATTTGCTCATCAAAATGATATTTTTGTGGTTGTTGATGCGGCTCAAAGTATTGGTCATATTAAAACTAATGTATCAGATTTAGATGTTGATTTTTTAGTATTTTCTGGTCATAAAATGTGTGGTCCAACGGGAATTGGAGTATTATATGGGAAGTATGAATTGTTAAATGAAATTAGTCCAATTAATCTTGGTGGTGGAATGAATGAGAGCTTCGATGAAATTAATAATGTATTACTAAAAAGTCTACCGCTTCGATTAGAAGCAGGGACTCCTAATATTGCGGGAATTATTGGATTAAATGCAGCAATTAATTATATAACTAATATTGGATTAGATGAAATACATCAATATGAAATGAAGTTACGTGAATATTTTATAAATGAATTAGCAAAAATTAGTCATGTAGATATTATTAACATTGAAAGTGATACTGGCATTATAGCTTTTAATATTGAAGGTATTTTTAGTCAAGACGTGGCTATTTATTTAGATAAATATAATATATGTGTACGAGCAGGAAATCATTGTACAAAATTATTAAAAGATATAACTAAAGTGCGTAATACGATTAGAGTAAGTTTATATTTTTATAATACTTTTGAAGAAATTGATACGTTTATTGAATTAATAACGGATAAGGAAAAAATATTACGGGAGATGTTATAGTGGATATTGAAGATAAAAGAAATATTATTATGAATCACTTTAGTCAACCAATTAATAAATATCGAAGTAAGAGTGATAGTTATATTATGGTTAATAGTAATAATCAATCATGTATTGATAATATTGATTTATATGTTAAATTAGAAAATGATGTAATAAAGGATATTACTTTTGATGGTGAAGCGTGTGCTATAACTACATCTAGTACTTCAATTATGATAAAAAATTTAATTGGTAAAAGGATCGATGAAGCATTAGTTTTTATTCAAAATGTTGAAAATATGGTTAATGAATTACCATATGATAAAGATTTACTAAAGGAAGCTAATTGTTATGATGATATTTATAAACAAAAGAATCGAATTAATTGTTGTTTACTTCCTTACAAAGGAATAAAAAAAGTTTTGGATAAAACTTGCTAATTAATTAAATATATTTTATAATAGCAGTATTAAAGCAGTGATGAGAACTAAGTAATTATTAAGTTATTGATAGCAAGTTAGTGGTTTGATGGAAACTAATATAACTAGTAATGAAATCTACTCTCGGAGTATAGTAATAACTATCGGGTAATTACCGTTAAAGATTTAGAGTTAAAAATAGGATGGTACCGCATATTATGCTCCTTAGCATATATGTGGTTTTTCTTTAGGAGAGATATAATGGATGAAATAATGAGAATAATTAATGAAATTTCATACAATCAAAAAAAATTAAAAATGATTGATATAATGGAAGCGTTAAAACTAGATAATATGTTTAATGAATTAATTAAGTATTATCAAAGTATGTTATATGAAAGTGATAATATGAAATATAGTTTTAATGACTTATCCACCGAAGAATTAATGCACTTATTATCGGTGTATCAATCAAGTGGGTTTAATTTGATGGATAAAGATATGACTAGAGATATTGGAAAAGCTTTTCTTAATTATTCTAATCCTTATATGGAAGAAGTAAGAAATGAAATAAAAAATCGTCAAAAAAATGAAAGTAAAGGAGAAATGATAAAATGATAGATATTAATTTAATTAGAAATAACAAAGAATTAGTAAAGGAAAATATTAAGAAAAAATTTCAAGATAGTAAGTTAGGATTAGTTGATGAAGTCTTTGATTTAGATATTTCAGCTCGTGATATTAAATTACAAGGGGATAATTTAAGAGCTGAAAAAAATACGAAAAGTGCTTTAATTGGATCATTTTTGCGCGAAGGAAAAAAAGATGAAGCCGATAAAATAAAGAATGAAATAAG
>CAYPXM010000026.1:0-10712 GCA_964415015.1 uncultured Muribaculaceae bacterium
ACTTAGGTTACTTTCAAGATAATGATTTATTAAATGATTTAGAAATGATTGATGTTAATATAAAAGCACTTCATATTCTAACTAGCTTATTTTTAAAAGATTTTATCAAAAAAGATTATGGTTATATCTTAAATGTTGGATCAAGTGCTGGATTTGGTACTGGACCACTTATGGCTACTTATTATGCAACAAAGAATTACGTAGTAAAATTAACTATGGCGATAAATGGAGAATTAAAAAAACAAAAAAGTAAAGTGGTTATATCTTGTTTGTGTCCTGGTACAGTGAATACTAAATTCAATGAAAAAATCAATATATCTAACGATAAAAGTTACTTAAATAGTGATGATGTAGCAAAATATGCATTACAACAATTATTTAAGAAGAAAATGATAATAATTCCTTCCCTTAAGATGAAACTAGGTGTTTTTGGACTCCGCTTTATTCCATATAAAATGCAAAATATGATTGTATATAATATAGAAAAGAAAAAGAAACATGTATAAAAAAATATATGTAGAGATTACTAATAATTGTAATTTAAAATGTTCTTTTTGTAATCCCATTAATCGTAAAAAAGAATTTATGGATAAAAAAACTTTTGCAATTATTTTAAATAAAATCAAACCAATGACTAATTATTTATATTTGCATGTAATGGGAGAACCTTTGTTACATCCCAAGATTAATGAATTTATTGATTTAGCTAGTAAAAATTTTAAAGTAAATATTACTACTAATGGGTATTTAATTGAGAAAATTATGGATAATCAAAATATTCGTCAATTAAATATTTCTCTTCATAGTTTTAATTCTACTTATGGAAAAGAATTAGATACCTATTTATCAAATATTTTTACGGTTTGTGACTTATTAAGTAAAAAGACAATAATTAATTATCGACTATGGGAAGTAAATGATAATGATAAAATAATTAAAAAATTATGTGAAAGATATAATTTCAATATAAATAATAATACCAATAAAATAGCAGAAAATATCTACTATTCAATCGAAAATAAGTTTGATTGGCCAAGTTTGTCTAATGACTTTTATGAAGAAGATGGGACTTGTAAAGGAACAATAGATCATATTGGTATCTTAGTTGATGGAACGGTTATCCCGTGTTGTCTTGATACTAATGGATTAATTAATCTTGGTAATGTTATTACAGGTAATATTGATAACAACCGGTTAAAAAGCATAAAAAAGGGCTTTTTAGATGGAAAAAAAGTAGAAAATTTATGTAGACATTGTCGTTTTTATCAAAAATCATCGCCAAAAAGTTGATTTTTGGTTTTTTTTGTGGTATATTATCAACTTATGAAATTGGGGGAAAAAAATGAAAGATTATTCAGATGCTATCGCTTTATTTTTACATGAAAAAGATAGCTTGGTAATTAGCAAAAAATTACCAGAAAACATCAAATTATTGTATGTAAGGACTTGCGTAGAACGACTTTATTTAGATGGTAAAATTACCAAAGATCAACTAATGACTTTTAACATTAAAATGGATGAAGTAAGAGAAATTCGTAAAGCACCAGTTGTTTTTACACCACAAAAAGAAAATATTGATCGAAGTATAAATGCAATTAAAAGATTTATGGCTACTTATAGTATTAATGTAAAAGATTATGATAAGAGATATCCTAATCAACCATTAACTGTTGATGCTGCTTTATCATATTTAAGAAAGGCAAAACATCCATATCTAGAAGTATATAATATTTACTGTGAAGAATTAAAACAAGAGTATTTAAATGAGTTTGATCGGTTAGTAAATAGACTTGATAATGGTGAAAATATTACTATATTAGATTATTATTTAGCTATACCATTAGAACCATTATATTTTAAAAATTTAATGAATTCTAAATTTCATGATCGTAAATATCGTAAATTAATTCCTATTATTTTCGGTTCCAGAGGTTATAATATAGAACGTTGGGATGAATATACGGAAGAGATGTTAGTTGAATTTAGTGTATTTGATACTAATTGTGAAGAAATATCTAAAGAAGTTAAAAGTGCTGCTATTAGTTATTTAAAAGGAAATAATTGTCGATTATATTTACCATTATTTATTGAAGTAATTAAGCGTTATTCTAATAATGAAATATCATTAGATGTAGAAAAGGTAATATAAGGAAAAAGTTGAAATAGTTTCAACTTTTTTCTATGTTATGATATAATATTTTTGAATGTTTAGGGAGGTAATTAGATGAAAGTTATTTTACTTAAAGATGTGAAACAAAAAGGCAGAAAAGATGATATTATTGAAGTAAGTGATGGATATGCTAATAATTTTTTAATAAAAAATAATTTAGCCGTAATGTATTCTAAGCGAAGTAAAGAAATACTTGATATAAAAATTGATAATCAAATAAAAAATGAAAATGAATTGATTAAAGAGTGTGAAAAAATTAAAAAAGATCTTAATAAGATTACTTTAAAATTTAAAGTAAAGACCGGGTTAAATGATAAAGTTTTTGGTAATATATCTACTAAGCAAATTAGTGAAGAACTAAAAAAGAATGGCTTTAATATTGATAAAAAAATAATTGATAATAATGTAGTATTAAATTGTTTAGGAGTATATGAAGTAAATATATTCTTGCATAAATTAGTAGTTGGAAAAGTTAAAGTACTATTAGAAAAATAGGTGATAATATGGCAGTAAGAAGAATGCCTCAAAATTTAGAAGCAGAAATGAGTGTTTTAGGAGTATGTTTCTTATCTAAAGATGCTCTTAATAAAGTATGTGAAGAAGTCAGTGCTGATATGTTTTATAGTGAAGCAAATCAAAAGATTTTTGATGCCATTAAATCATTATTTGATAATAAAACTCCAATTGATGTAACTACGTTAAAGGAAGAATTAGATAAAAAGAAAAATTTAAATGCGGTTGGTGGAGTAGATTATATAACGGAAGTAATCGATAGTGTTGCTACGCCTGCTAATATTGATTATTATATTAAGATAGTAAAAGAAAAAGCCGTAGTTCGTAGTTTAATTGATACGGCTACAGAAATCGTTACGGATGCCTATGAAGATGAAGAAAATATAACTAGTTTATTAGATGACGCTGAAAAGAAAATTTTAGGTGTTATTAAGAATCGTCAAGCGAGTGAATTTCTATCAATTACTACAGTATTAAGAAGAGCTCAAGAACAACTTGAGGAATTAGCAAATAATCATCGAGCAATTACTGGCATAGAAACTGGATTTTTTAAATTAGATAAGTCGACTGCTGGATTACATCCAGGAGAATTAATAATAATTGCCGCTCGTCCAGGTATGGGTAAAACTGCCTTTGCATTGAATATTGCAACTCATGCTGGGATGACTACTGATAAAGCTATTGCGGTATTTAATTTAGAAATGTCAGCCGAACAATTAGTTAATCGGATGATTAGTAGTGTAGGGGCCATTGATGGTTATAAATTACAAACTGGAATGATGCAATCTAATGATTGGAAACGTTATAATGAAGCAATGAGTCAATTAGCCGAAACAAATATTTATATTGAAGATAATGCGGGTATTACTGCGGCTGAAATAAGAGCTAAATGTCGTCGGCTTGCTTCAAGTGAAAAAGGCTTAGGATTAGTAGTAATTGATTACTTACAATTAGTAACTAGTGGTGGAAAAAGAATCGAATCACGTCAAGTGGAAGTATCGGATATTTCCCGTAGTTTAAAAACTATGGCGATGGAATTAAAAGTGCCAGTTATTGCGCTAGCACAATTGTCACGTTCAGCAGAAAAAAGAGAGAATAATCAACCAATGCTTGCCGATTTACGAGAATCTGGATCTATTGAACAAGATGCTGACATCGTTATGTTTATTAATCGAAAAGATTATTTTCAAGCCAAAGGACAATTAGATCGAGAAAGTACGGTACCGGCTGAACTAATAATTGCCAAACATCGAAAAGGAACAACCGGTAAAATTGATTTATTATTTGAATTAAATTTAAGTAACTTTAAAAATTGTATAACTACTGAAGAAGAATAAAAGGAGATATTATGTTAAAAAAATGGTTTATACCTGGTAGCATAATTATATTATCATTAATTATGATTCTTTTTTCTGGTTATTCCAATTCATTTTTTTCCATTCCCACTAAGGGATATAAAGTGTATTTAGATGGAAAAGACATTGGATTAATAGATTCTAAAGATGAATTGTATGAATTGATTAATAATGAACAAAAAGCTATTAAGGAAAAATATAAAGTTGATAATGTATATCCACCCAAGGGATTTGATATTAATTCATATGTATCATATGATGAAAATTTTACAACTTCTGAAAGTATATACAATGTAATAAAAACAAATGAAAATTTCACGGTATTAGGATATGTAGTTACGATAAAATATACTGATAATACCAAAGAGAATAAAATAATAAATGTTTTGGATAAAAAAGTATTTGAAGATGCAATTACTAATATAGTTACGGCTTTCGTGACATATGATGAGTATATTAACTACTTAAATGATACGCAACCAGAAATAGTTGATATTGGTAAAATAATTGAAACAATGTATTTTGATGAAACTATTACCATTAAACAAGCTTATATAAATGTTAATGATGATATATATACAGATTCTCTTGATTTAACTCATTACTTATTATTTGGAGATAATATTAAAGCGGAAAAATATACGGTTCAATTAGGTGATACAATTAGTTCAATAGCGGAAGCAAATAAATTAAATAGTCAAGAATTTTTAATTGCTAATATGGATTTAAAATTACGTGATGAAACATCACTTTTAGCAATTGGACAACAAGTTTCTATTGCCTTAATTAATCCGATATTATCGCTTACATATGATGTTACTCAGGTAGAAGATACTACAGTATATTTTGAAAAAGATACTAAATATGATTATTCTAAATCTTCTTCATATAAAGTAATTACTCAAGAAGGGGTAAATGGTATTACACGAAATACCCAAAAATTACATATTATAAATGGAGAAACGCAAAAAGCGATAATTACTAATTCTTTAGTAATAAGAGAACCTATTACGGAGATTACTACTAGAGGTAGAAAATATTATTCTTCTGGTCAATACATTGATACGGGTGGAGATTGGAAATGGCCAACTAATTCACAGTATATTATTACTAGTCCTTTTGGATTTAGAAAAGGTACCATCCATGAAGGTATTGATATTTCAGGAACGGGTTATGGTTCACCAATATATGCAGCAAAAGGTGGTATTGTCGCGGAATCTTATTGGCAAAGAACTGGTGGTAAAGTAGTAATTATTGACCACCAAAATGGATATTTTACGATGTATGCTCATTTAGCTAATCAATTAGTAACTCAAAATCAAGTGGTTAATGCTGGTGCTAAAATAGGAACAATGGGTTGTTCTGGTACCGCTTGTCGCGGAACGCATCTTCATTTTGGAGTTTATGCAGGTAGACCATATTATGGTGGAAGAACCTTTAATCCATTGGAGTTGTATCAATAATGAAGTGTTTTGTATTAGCGAGTGGTTCTGAGGGTAATTGTACTTATATTGAAACGAAGAAACATAAAATATTAATTGATGCCGGACGAAATAATAAATTTATCTGTGAAAAATTAGCCCAACTTAAGGTTGATGCTAAAGATATTGATTATATTTTACTTAGTCATACCCATAAAGACCATGTCGAAGCATTAAATGTCTTTTTAAAGAAAAATACTCCTACTGTATGTTTAGGAGAGAAAATGATTATTGACTTAAAAGAGTTTAAATATTATCCTAATTTACTATTTTATGAAAATGAAATTATCTTAGATGATATTAAAATTACGTTAATAAAAACTAGTCATGATACAACTGATTCTCGTGGATTTATTTTAGAAGATGAAGAAAACTCTGTCGTCCAAATAACTGATACGGGATATTTAAATGTAAAATATTTAGATTTATTAAGAAATCGTAATTATTATATATTTGAAAGTAATCATGATGTGGAAATGATTTTAAATGGTCCTTATCCGGACTTTTTAAAAGCAAGAATTGTTGGTCCAAAAGGCCACTTATCAAACAAGGAATCAGCTATATACTTATCTAAAATGGTTGGTAATGATACAAAGAAAATTGTTTTAGCCCATTTGTCCAGACATAATAATACTGAGGCGATTGCCCTTAGTACAATCAAAGAAATTTTTAATGAGTATAACATTAATTTTAATAATATTACTTGTGCGAAACCGGAAGAAATAGTGGTGGTTAGTAAATGATTAGAATAATTTGTTTAGGAAAAATTAAAGAACAATATTTAACTGATTTAATCCTTGATTATGAAAAAAGAATTAGTAAATACCATAAACTAGAAATAATCGAATTAAAAGATACAAATGATTTAGCCATGGAAAAAGAAGCAATAAAAAAATACATATCACCACGAGATTATGTAATCTCATGTGCTATTGAAGGTAAACAAATAGATTCGCTAAATTTTAGTAGTCTGCTTGATAATACATTTAATAATTATCCATGTATTACTTTTATTATTGGTTCATCTAATGGATTACATCAAGATATTAAAGATATGTCTAATATGTTATTATCTTTTTCTAAGTTGACTTATCCACATGGTTTTTTTCGAGGTATCTTATTAGAACAAATCTATCGTGGATTTAAGATTATTAATAATGAAACGTATCATAAGTAGGTGATTAGATGTTTAATAATGATTGGGATTATGTATTAAAAGATTATATTAATAGTGAGAAGTTTATTAATTTAATTAATAAAGTTGATATTTTATATAAGAGTGATACTTGTTATCCAGCTTATAGTGATATATTTCGAGCATTAAAAATAACCAGTTTTAATAATACTCATGTTGTAATTATCGGTCAAGATCCATATCATGGAGAGAATGAAGCACATGGTCTATCTTTTTCGGTTAGAAATGGAGTTAAAATGCCACCATCACTGCGAAATATCTTTAAAGAACTAAAAAGTGATTTAGATATTACAAGAACAAATACTGATTTAACTGACTGGGCTAACGAGGGCGTATTACTTTTAAATAGTGTACTTAGTGTAAAAAAAGATCACGCTTATAGTCATAGTAAAATAGGATGGCAAGATTTTACCGAGGATATTATTAAAAAGATAAATGATAAAGATACACCAGTAGTATTTATCTTATGGGGAAATTATGCAATTGAGTATGAGAAGATGATTACAAATAGTAAACATTTAGTGATTAAAAGTGCTCATCCCTCACCATTGTCTGCCTATCATGGTTTCTTTGGTTCAAAACCTTTTTCTAGAACTAATGAGTTTTTAAAAGCAAATAACTTACCGGAAATTAAATGGTAAAATAAAAGTAGATAAATTATTATCTACTTTTTTTTATATTTTAAAATCATCCACAATATCATCAGTTAAATCTTTACCATCAAAGAATGGACGGATTTTAAGATGATGAATTATCGCTATTAAATTAACCGGAAATCTTCTAATAATTGAATTAAATTCGGTGGTTTGACGATTATAATAATTTTTTGTTGCTACTAGTTTTTCATCATTTCGTTTTAACTCATTAAATAAAACTTTTAAATCTTTATTATCAGTAAGTTCTTTATAATCATTTCTCACAGTTTCACATAATGAAATATATTCCATTAACTCTCGGTCGAAATCAAAATTAGAAGTATCCTTATCTCGTAATTCTTTAAAATCTTTAAAATAATCTTTAATTGATTTTATCTTACTTTTTTCAATTTTAATTGTTTTAGCAATTAAATCATAACGATTTCGTAATGTTTCATCAATTATCCCTTCTGATTGTTCAATTTTAGTTAACATATATTGGATTTGATTATACTTTAATATATAAAATATTCCACTTGAACCCGCAATAATAATAACAATTAATAAAATATATATAATTATCATAAAACACCTCTATCATATATTAATTATATCACGTATAATGATGAATATAAAGTTATGATTTTAATTTTTTGAAAGGACATAAGATGAAAATAGATAGACTTATTTTAGGACCATTAGATACTAATTGTTATATTGTATCAAATAATAACGAGTGTTATATTATTGATCCTGCGAGTGATAGTGAAAAAATTATTAAGGAAGTTGGGATAAAGAAAGTTAAAGGAATATTAGTTACTCATTATCACTTTGACCATATTGGAGCGTTAAACCAGTTAGAAACCTATTATGGTATTAAAGCTAATCAACCAGTTAAGGATTTTTTAGTAATTCCAACAAAAGGTCATACCAGTGATAGTGTCTGTTTTATATCGAAATTAGATAAGGTTATATTTTGTGGTGATTTCTTATTTGAAGGTAGTTATGGAAGAACGGATTTAGAAACTGGAAGTAACAGTGACATGATAAATAGTATTAGGTACATATGTAACTATGATGATGATTATATTTTATATCCTGGACATGGTAATAACACTACCTTAGGAAATGAAAAGGCTAATTTTAAATCGTATATCGATTCATTAATTTAAAAGCAAACGTTTAGTTAACTAAACGTTTGCTCTGAATACGAATGACTATAATTAATTGGTTCATCAAATTCAACATAATTTAAATAAATTATTAGAATCATGTAGTATTTTTTCTCAGTACTGCTTTCGATTATCAAATGATCTTTACCAGCTTCTTTTAAAATCCCGGTAAAGATTTTATTTTTCCATTCTGTACTATCAGGAAAACTTACATAAGCATGGACTACTTTACCTTTATTTAATCTTAATATATTTTCAATATAACTTTGTTCATTATCAATATTATTTGTTTCATAATTTCCCATTGGAGTAACATTTTCTACTGGTGGCATATATTTATTGTTACCTGGAAATGTTGGATTTTGGTAGTAATTACCGTTCATATTTATCACCTATTTCATAATATGTAAAATACTAAAAAAAATGACAAAATGTATATACAAACATTTGTTTTTGTGGTATTCTTTATTTGTTTGCGGATATAATACTAAAGAAATTTACTTTTTGGTGTTTTTTTGCTAGAATAATTAAATATTTTAAGAAGAAGTGATTAATATGGATAAAATAGTAATTCGTGGAGCACGAGAAAATAATTTAAAAAATGTTGATATAACATTGCCTAAAGATAAACTTATTGTATTAACTGGAGTAAGTGGTAGTGGAAAAAGTAGTTTAGCTTTTGATACTATTTATGCTGAAGGTCAACGCCGATATGTAGAAAGTTTAAGTGCTTATGCAAGACAATTTTTAGGTGGATCAGATAAACCAGATGTTGATTCAATTGAAGGTTTAAGTCCAAGTATTGCGATTGATCAAAAATCGACTAACAAAAATCCCCGTAGTACGGTAGGAACAATTACTGAAATATATGATTATCTTCGTCTATTATATTCAAGAATTGGTACTCCTACATGCCCAAAACATCATATAGCAATTAATTCCCAAAGTATTGAGGAAATGACTAATCAAGTTCTTAACTTACCAGAGAATACTAAAATAGAAATTCTATCGCCTGTAGTAAGGGGAGAAAAAGGAAACCATGCATCATTATTTGATGAACTGAAAAAAGATGGTTATTCACGAGTTTTAGTTAATGGTGAAGTAAAAAGCTTATTAGAAGAAATTAAATTAGAAAAAAATATAAAAGATAATATTGATGTGGTAATCGATCGATTAAGTGTAAATATTGATAATCGCAGTCGGATATTTGAAGCAATTGAAGCAAGTTCAAAATTATCATCAGGTAAAGTATTAATTAATGTAATTGATGGTAAGTCGTTTATGATGAGTGAAAATTATGCTTGTATGAAATGTGATTTTTCAATCGGTGAATTAGAACCAAGGATGTTTTCTTTTAATAGTCCTTTTGGGGCTTGTCCTACCTGTAAAGGATTAGGTTATACTGAGCGTATTAATATTGATTTATTAATTCCTAATCGGGAATTAAGCTTAAACAAAGGAGCAATTAAAGCTTTAACAATGGATCAAAATATTTATTTTACTTCATTACAAACAGTATGTAAGCATTTTAATATTGATATGGATAAACCGGTAAGTAAGTTATCTAAAAAAGAGTTAGATATAATATTTTATGGTACTGATGAATTAATTGATTATGAATTTATTAGTAAGTCAGGTAAACGGTATACTACGGCACCATATGAAGGAATTATTAATAATTTAGAACGTCGTTTAAATGAAACAACCAGTACTTGGATAAGAGAATGGTTACGTAGTTTTATGAGTGAGAGTCCTTGTCCAACTTGTGGCGGTGCAAGATTAAGAGAAGATGTATTATCTGTATTAATTAATAAGAAAAGTATTCATGATTTAACGCTCTTAAGTATTAGTGATTTACTAGATTTTATTAATAACTTAAAATTAACTAAGGAACAAACAAGTATTAGTGAATTAATAATTAAAGAAATAAAATCACGACTACAATTTTTGATAAATGTTGGGTTAAATTATTTATCATTAAGTAGAGAGGCAGCGACATTATCTGGTGGTGAAGCCCAACGAATTAGACTGGCTACCCAAATTGGTAGTAAATTATCGGGGGTATTATATGTTCTTGATGAACCTAGTATTGGACTTCATCAACGTGACAATGAGAAACTAATTAATTCGTTAAAAGAAATGCGTGATTTAGGTAATACTTTAATTGTTGTTGAACATGATACTGATACAA
>CAYPXM010000027.1:0-10695 GCA_964415015.1 uncultured Muribaculaceae bacterium
TCTTTTAATACATCAAAAAACCAACTATAAATAGTTGGTAAATTTAAACCTGGTGGAGAATGTGGGATTCGAACCCGCGACCCCCTGCGTGCAGGGCAGGTGCTCTAGCCAGCTGAGCTAATTCCCCAAGGACAAGATAATATTATCATAAGTTATTTTACTTGGCAAGCCTTTTTTACATATTTTTTTAATTTAAAAAAGCTTAATTACTTTTTATCGTAATTAAGCCTTTTTCTAATTCTTCCAATGCTCGACCAAGTTCTTTTTTACTCTTATACTCATTCTCATTCATTTGGAAATGTTTATTTTCTTGCATTTGTTTACTACGTTTTGATGCAACATGTACCAAAATGTACTTTGAATCAACTATATTGAGTAATTTATCGATTGATGGATTTAACATTTAATCACGTCCTTACAATATCATTTTACTAAACATTTACTAAACTATACATAATATTCGTAAAATTTGACACTATTTTACAAGTTCTTGTAATTTATGTAAAATAACAACCATAGCATATGTATCTTGACGACAATAAGTTATTAAAGCATAATAAATTAAATCTCGCTCTTCTTTACTCATTAAATTATAACGAGCATATGAAACAATTGCTTCGGTTCCATTTTTAACAACTAAATCATGATATGATAAATCACTAAATACTGGTAAAGTTTTTTTAATTGAAAATGATCCATTTAAATCATTATGATAATAATTAAAAACTTTAGCTTCTTCATCTTCATAGCCAATACTTTTATATATTTCACTATTAGTATTAACAAGCCATAATAAATCAAAGGAGTTATCATATAGTTTCATTAAACGGTCCTTATATTGTGGAAAGATATGTGCAAGTTCCTTTATTCTCCCCTTTTCAAAAGAGACATTTTGAGCAAACATCATCCCACTTTGATCCTCCGTCCATAATAATAACTTTTCGATTAAATCAAGACGACAATCACTATGATCTTTAGCTAAAAACACATGATTATCAAGAATTAAGTCACATTCCCCTGGTTTTCTTTCAATATGAAGACTAAATTCAAAAGGAGATTGAATATAAGGCTTTTCACCGACATACCTTGGCATAGGACAAGGAAAAGTTTCAAAGTCTAAATGATATATAGGATAACGTAATTGATTTAAACCACTTTTTAATTTTTCCTTATTTAAATATATCTCTTGATTAGAAAGACAATCACGCTGAATTTGATGAGTTTTTCGTTTAATCCAAGATTCTGGAACATCAAGCATATTTATATATCCTTCATTTATTAAATCAAGACCTTTTATAGTATTTCCATATTCATCTTTGAAACCAAAGCCATTTTGTAAATAAGATAAACTAGAATGTTTCTTAGGTATAATTTTACCACAAACCAAATCAAAGTATTTACATTTTGATTGACATTTATATTGACAATATTCTCCTAGTTTACAAGGTGATGCATCTAAAGCAGTTAAACTTTTTTCAATCTTTAATCGTAAGTTATCGATTATTTCTTGATATTCACTTGTTATCTTTGTCATATCAAAAAATACTACTATTTCATTACCTAGAATATCAGGATTATAAACAATCTTACCTAATTCATCAGTACTTCCATCATAAGTATATTCATGATTTAAAACCGCTAAATAATAACGAAAGTTTTTTAATTTTTCCTCGTTTTTACTTTCCCTATATTCATGTTCTATAATATAACGTTGAATAGCTAAGTCAAAAACATATTTTCCCGTTTTATAATAATCAAATAATTTACTTCTTTGTAAATCATATTGTTCTTGTTTCATTTCATCTAAAATAGGATATCCTGGTATTTCCTCTTTTAAACAATACACATCCCCTTTTTTTATGAAAATTGAATTAAATACGTTATTTTTCTTTGCTCCCATTTTTAAATATTTATTACTCGTGGTGGCTTTTACTTCAATAATATTAGTGGTGTCACTTTCATTAAAGATATCTACATAACATTTATATCTAATACCATTAATTAAAGTATCAAAACACTCTTGATTCTTCGTTTCTAGAGCATATGTACTAGTACCACCAAATATTTTTTTAGATAACCGTCCGGCTTCTTCTTCAACCTGTTTATAATAAGGCATCATTGCTTCTAATTGAGCATTAACAGTTTTAGTTAAATCAATTTCTTCGCCATTTTCATCCAACTCTATTAATGATCCATATATTTCTTCTATTTTATCAGCTTTTTCTTGTTCTTTATATGAATCATAATCAATATCAGCTTCTAAATGTTCTTTTTTTATTTCTTCTAAAGACACATATCTTCTACATCGAGAATAATTAATAAAATCAGTTTTAGTTATTGCCATAGCCGGTTACCTCTTTACTCTTTTTTTCATTGTTTAAACAATTATTTTGATTTTTTTTATTTATTATTTCTAAGCCAATAATAGTAAAGAATAAACCATTTGCAAAACTAAAGGCATGAATGGTTACGGTAGTAAATTTATGACCGCAAATACTACTTATAAAAAAATATCCAATCATATACAAAGTTATTATATTTATTTTAAATGGATATTTTGGGGGATACCTTAGAATCATAACAAAATACAAAGCAAACATCCCAAAAATTGCAATAGAAGAACCATTACCATCAATAATATTACCTGCAAAAATATAATAACATAGGCTGGTAAATATAAGATTAATTATGTAATATAAAATATATTTAAGCGATGAAATTTTACATTCCAAATAATAACCTACCGCTAATAAAGCTAAACAATTACATATTAAATGAATCCAATTACAATGTAAAAACGATGCAGTGATTAATCGGTAATATTCATAATTAATAACATTTATCCCTTTTCCACATAATAAATTAAATAATGTATTGTCACCTATTATGTGATTACTTATATGTAAAGCAACAAAAATTATTACTAATGATAAAGTAACAATATTATTTTTTATATATTTTACCATTTTACATCACCTTACTAAGTCTATTTTATCATGAAAAAAACCTTTAGTAAAATAAATGATTTTAAACAAAAAATAACTCAAGATATAATCTTGAGCTTATCGTGTTACCTACAACCACGTTCATAATTATTACTTATGACATTTTCCTCACAGCAAGTATAAACTGGTGTATAGGTATGATTATACACATGATGATTTATTACTCGAGTATTAATTGGAATAATATGTCCTTGATAATTTATGATAGATCATTTATATAATTTATATGAATTGCATATACACCGTTTTTACTTATTGCTTCTTTATATCCATAATGCCATTTATTGATTTTATGCCTTCTTCGTAATCATCAGTAGAAGACAATGTATATTTTGTTCCTTCTAACTCTAATAATTTTTCAATACTTTTGTACCAATTAATTTCAACAATCTCACACTTAATTTTTTCTCCAGAATAAGAAGTAAAAATAATTATATCTCCTTTTGTTAAAACAGAGTAATCAAAATGATTTCCACTCTTCGTTGCTCTAATTTCTACTTTTTTTCTATATTCTTTTATTGCTTTAAAGCTCTATCGTTTAAATCAAAATTATATTCCATTACATAATCCTTTTAATTTTTGTACTATTTATTTCTTCAGTTAGTTTAGGATATCTACTATCATATGCATAACTTTGTGGTACGGTAAAACCATATTCACTTTTTAAAACACTTAATGGAATTGGATTTTCTAATATATCAACATGCTTGATTTGATAAGCATATTTTGATTTTTTTAATCCATTGTTAAAATCATCATTTCCATAACCCGCTTTTGTAATTTTCTTTGGATATTCAATAATATCAGATAATTCAATAATGTATTTTAATGCGTAGGTTGGCGCTGGTTCATATACATATAATATATTGATTTTTTCTTTAGGCTTATAATTTCTAAATTCATAATTTTTTTCTCCAGTTTCAATCTTTTTTGTAAACTCTGATTTTATACTCAGATAAATTCCTTTAATCATTTTCATTATCCTTTCTTAATAAAGAACTTCTCGCTAACAATAATTTATATTTATGACAATCTTCTTATACATATTATAGCACGGAATCAGTATTATTCACTATATTAAAAAAAAATAACCCAAGATATAATCTTGAGTTTATGGTGTTACCTACAACCACGTTCATAATTATTACTTATGACATTTTCCTCACAGCAAGTATAAACTGGTGTATAGGTATGATTATACACATGATGATTTATTACTCGAGTATTAATTGGAATAATATGTGGTACAGTATGGTTTATTACTCGATGACAACATTTCTCTTGTGGACACTCAGTTACAGGTGGACACATATTATCAGGAATGGGCATACAGCAAGGATTTTCTTCATTCATACCATTCGAATCCATATTATTCATATATTTAGTATTAAACATTTATTAACTCCCCTTCTACGTTATCTTATGAGAAGTAAATAAGAGTGCAAATGATAAAAACACATTTTAAGTAATCGATATATAAATATTAACTATTCACTATCTTTTTCCCATATTTTTAATTTTACACTATTTACTAGTAATCTAAGTACTAGTAATATATCTTTCTTTGTTTTTTCATCTATATCATTATAATACTTTAATATCTTTTTAATATCTTTAAATTTTAAATCTTTAAGATTATCTACTCCTGGTGAAGAAATAATTTTATAGATATTTTCAAAAAAAATACTTCTTTCTTCCGTTTTCAAATGATTAACCCAATCATCCAGTATTAAGTCTATTTTTTCACTAGTTTTATCCGGTTTTGTATTAATAAAAGTATGATTATTAATTTGCCAGTTATACATTGTATGTTGCCAAAAACCTTTGGCTTTACTTTTTACTATTACTACCTTACTAGGATTATATAATAAACGTCCAACAATACTAAATCCTGGAATATATGTAATTATTTTCTCTTTTATTGCCAAAAAATTGTCATTTATTTTTAAAAAACCTGGTCCATCAAAATTATAAATATTAATAATTTTTTCCTTGATTTTCGCACTCGTATTTATTGCTGCATACATCGCCATGTTGCCACCTTTAGAATGACCACCTAAATACACTTTATTAGGTATAAATAAATTATTTAAATAATCTAAAGCTTGTACTTGTGATTTTGTTTTTAACATATAACTAATATTAAAATTTTCTTTCCAATCAGTTATGTTTGTAGTAGAACCTTTATATGCAATATATATATTATTATCCGGTAATAAGATACTTAGAGCACTAAATTGTTCTTCTAATTCTTTATTATATATATTAATAATTTTTTTAATAATAATATTTTGATAACGTTTTGAATTAGCTAAACTTTGAAATAAAATAGGATCTTTTTTTTTATAATAATCAATCGAATAATTTAAACTTCTATTATATGCTTCTTTAATCGTAATTTCTTCATTATCCATAACATATTTATGCATATTAAAATATGCCATTTGATTAAAAACCAAGGCATCTACTTCGGTTAATATATTTAAAGGTTCATCACCATATTTTTTTATATACTCTAAGATATTCATTTTTTTAGTTCTAAATCTTTACATGTAGTAACAACTATATCTTTTAAAAGTAATAGATCACAATCATCATTTACTAAATACATTAATTTAGCATTTTCATATGGTATTTCTTCTTTTAAATTGTATTTATCATTATTAATTGTTTTTTTAATTAAAAAACGATCACCGTATAAACCTCCAAATAAAATATTATTATAATAAAATAAATATCCACCCATCATTGGGCGACAAAAAACATAACCTAAAGCTTCGTCTAAATTTCCTTTTATATATTCCTGATACTCTTTTGAAGTAGCCATATTAAATCACCTAGTATAATTATATCAATAAAAAACAAATTAATAAATAATTTGTTTAATATACAACTTGATTTTTTCCTTGGCGTTTAGCTTGGTATAAACGATCATCAGCATGCTTATATAACTCATCAAAATCTCCTGAAGTACATTCATTAGTTGAAGTAACTCCAACACTTATTCTAATGTAAGTATTAATTTTATTTTTTGAAAATGTAGTTTTAATTATTTTTTCTTTAACACTTAATATTAATTTAACAAATTCTTGATATGGCATATCAATAGCAATAATTAAAAATTCATCGCCTCCAATACGCACTAAGTATACTTCTTTTTCACTGGATAATTTTTGCAATATGATATTACCAAATTGTTGTAAAACCATATCTCCATAATCATGACCATATGAATCATTAATGTATTTAAAATCATCAATATCGATAAAAGCCAGTGAAATACCATTTTTACATTTTTTATCAAAAATAAGATTATCAATGATAAAATTACGATTAAATGCCCCAGTAAGTCGATCTCTTAAAATATAATCACTTAATTCGTTAGTTAAATTATCATTATATTTAATTGATTGACATATTAAATCAGTAATAATAGCAGTTAATACAATGGCACTTAATTCTATAAAAGTCATTAATACATAAGTGGATGAAAAATTAGATATTCCATAAATGTATAACGCTGTGAAATTAACAATAAATAAAGCAAAATTAAAGATTAATTGTAATAAACGATTATGATAAATAATGATCAAAAAAATCATTAATATTGCAAAAATAAACATATAATCTAACCGAATTAAAAAAATAGCTATTGCATAACTTAATAAATAACCAGTTATTGCAAAATATTTTGTATATTTGCTTTTTCCTTTCGTTAATAAGTTAAATAAAGCGGTAATAAATAAGGGAATAAAACTTAAAACCACGCACATCATTAATTGATTAAAATTTAGATAATCATAATAATAGTTTAAATAAGTATACAAATTAAAAAAGATTGTTAAGACAAAATAACAAGCAATCATAGTATTATTTTTTACTTTATCATATTTGTTATAAATCATTGTAAACCTTCTTTATCTCCATATCTATATTATATAATAATTTATTAAAATGTCTACTGTATTAAAATGGTAATTTCATATTTCCATTAGAAAAATTCTTCATCATTTTTTTCATTTCTTCAAATTGCTTTAATAAACGATTAATCTCTTCAACGCTTCTTCCTGAACCTTTGGCAATTCGAATCTTATGACTCGCCTTTAAAATTTCCGGATGATGCCGTTCTTTTTTAGTCATTGATAATACAATTGCTTCAATGTGTGCCATATCTTTGGTATCTATTTCTATATCATTTAATCCCATTTTACGAGCCCCAGGTAACATCTTTAAAATATTTGATAATGAACCCATTTTTTTAATTTGTTTCATATTAGTTAAAAAATCTTCTAAATCGTAATTACCTTTACGCATTTTAGCGGCTTGATCTTTCGCTTCATCTTCAGAAATTATTCCTTCTACTTTATCAGCAATCGATAAAATATCACCCATATCTAAGATTCGATTAGCAATTCTCTCAGGATAAAATTCACTTAATCCATCCATTTTTTCAGAATCACCAACAAATTTTATTGGAACATTAGTTAAGTGTCTTACAGATAGTGCAACACCACCTTTAGTGGAACCATCCATTTTAGTTAATATTGCACCGGTTAATTTTAAAGTATTATTAAATCCATTAATGACATTTATAGCATCTTGACCCATCATTGCATCAATAACTAATAATGTTTCTTGTGGTTTTGCAAATTGTTCTATTTCAACTAATTCATTCATTAAATTTTCATCAATATGTAATCGGCCAGCCGTATCAATTATTACATAATCGAAATGGTTTTCTTTGGCATAATTTAAGGCTTCAGTAATAATTTCGATAGGTTTGATTTGACCTTTGCTAAAAACTTCGATATTTAAAGCCCGACCAACATCTTTTAACTGATCAATCGCAGCTGGACGATATACATCACAAGCTACTAATAGTGGCTTTTTACTGTGTTTTTTTCGAAGAAAATTTGCTAACTTACCACATGTAGTAGTTTTACCACCACCTTGAAGACCAACCAACATCATTATTGCTGGATTACCATTAATATTTAATGGAACATTGTCTTTACCTAGTAAATTAACTAATTCATCTTTAACAATTTTAATAAATACTTCATCCGGTTTTAGACTTTTGGTTACCTCACTACCCAACGCTTTATCTTTTACGATAGCCATAAATTCTTTTACAACTTGATAATTAACATCAGCTTCTAATAAAGCCATGCGAATTTCTCTTAAGGCATCACTGATATTATCTTCGGTAATACGACCCATACCGCGAATATTTTTTATTGCATTACTAAGACGATCCCCCATATATTCAAACATAATAATACCTCCCTATAAATCAATAATTTCAATTATTTCCTTTTTTATTTTTTCCTCTTTAAGATTGCTTACTAATTCTAATAATCTTTGATTTTTACTAGCAAGTTTTAATATTTTTTCATAATTATCCAATTTATCTTCAACAATTTTAATTTTTTTATGAATTGCACTGCGACTAATATTTAAATTATCAGCTATTTCACTAATACTTAAATCTTGTTCATAATAAGATATAAATACTTCTAATTCTTTCTCGGTTAATAAATTACGATAACAATCAAGTAAAATTGTATATTTATTAAAATCTTTCATTACATCATATCCTTAAATAAACCATAAATATAGTTTTCAATATCAAATGGTTTTAAATCGGTCATTTTTTCTCCTAAACCAACAAATTTAACTGGAATATTTACTTCTTCTTTTATGGCTAGTACTATACCACCTTTAGCAGTTCCATCTAATTTAGTTAATATAATTCCGGTTAAGTTAGTTATTTCATTAAAAGCAATAGCTTGTGAAATACCATTTTGTCCTGTGGTTGCATCTATTACCAACATCGTTTCATGTGGTGCTCCAGGAATAATACGTTCAATAACCTTATTCATTTTTTCTAATTCCTTCATTAAGTTATCTTTATTTTGAAGTCTTCCAGCCGTATCAATTAAAACAATATCAGTATTATCTTTAAGACACTCAGTTAATCCATCAAATATTACTCCCGAAGGATCAGTATTTTCCTTGCCAAAAAAAGTTGCTTCGGTTTTATTAGCCCAAATTTTTAATTGTTCAACTGCTCCGGCACGAAAAGTATCGGCTGCAATAAGTTTTACTTTTTTACCCATTTCATGATACTTATGACTAAGTTTAGCAATACTAGTAGTTTTACCGACGCCATTTACCCCAACAAATAAAATTACCGTTGGACCACTAGTGGCCATATTTATTTTGTCACTAATAGACTCATTATTAACATAAATAATAAATAACTCATCAATAATTATTTCCATTAAATCTTGCGTATTTGACAGTTTTTCACTATTTACTCTTTTCTTTAATTGACTAATAAAATTACACACGGTTTTAACACCGATATCCGCATTAATTAAAATTTCTTCTAATTCATCATAATATGCTTCATTAATTTTAGTGTATTTTAAACCTAAGACATTTAATTTAGATACAAATTCATCTCGAGTTTTTTTTAAACCAGTATCATAAATTTTTAATTCAGTATCTTTTTTTATATCTTTTTTCTTAATAATATTTTTAAATTTATCAAATAGTCCCATTTTTTAATCTCCTTTTGGTAGACAAATATTATCTGTTAAAAACTTAATTCCATACATGTCATCATCATATTTATAAGTTTGTTCTTCATTGCCATCTTCAATAAATGCTTCTCTCGCATATATCAAAACTTCACCTGTATTTAAGCAGCCATTTTTAGGGTCATCAAAAAAATCATTAACTTTTAAAAATTGGACTGTTACTACCGCATAACAATTGATAGCACTAAAATTATTATAATTATCAGGACTAAAACCGACTGGACAAGTACTTAAGTTTAAATTACTATCAATAGCATATGTAATTGCAGCATCACGTAAACTATCCTCTCGAATTTCAGCAGCTTTTCTTCTACTACTATTTATTGCTTTTATTGCAACAAAAGAACCTAATCCAACCAAGATGGCTAAAATAACTATTACCGCCAACAATTCCATTAATGTAAAACCATTTTTCTTTTTCATAAAATCAATCCTTAGATATTAAGTATATCATATTTACCTTTACAAAACATAGAAAATTTTGTATAATAGGTACAGATTTGATTACTTTATATCTTAATCGGAGGAAAATTATGAAAAAAGATGGAATGACTACGTCTGTCATGGCCTTAGGTGGCTTAGGCGAAGTCGGTAAAAATATGTATGTTATTGAACATGCACAAGAATTATTTATTATTGATGCCGGAGTTATGTTTCCGGAAAGTGAATTATTAGGAATAGATTATGTTATCCAAGATGTAACATATTTAAAACAAAATGAAGCCAAAATAAAAGGGTTAATTATTACTCATGGTCATGAAGATCATATCGGTGGTATTTCATTTTTATTACAACATGTAAATATTCCTAAAATATATGCTCCTCGAATTGCAACCCAATTAATATTAAATAAATTAGAAGAGCGAAATATTAAATATCAGGATATAGAAGAAATTAATAAAGATTCACATATAAAATCAAAATATTTCAATATTGAATTTATTACTACTACCCATTCTATACCAGATAGTTATGCAATATTATTTCGAACACCAAATGGTAATATTTTACACACTGGAGATTGGAAATTTGATTTGACCCCAATTGGTCCAATGGCGGATATTAATAAATTAGCTCGCCTTGGT
>CAYPXM010000028.1:0-10655 GCA_964415015.1 uncultured Muribaculaceae bacterium
ATGATATAATAATTAAGTGTGAGAGGAAGAAGAATAATGAAGAAAAATAGTGTAATGAAAAATATCTTTCCCTATCTATTATTAGGGTTAGTGGTATTAGGATGTTTTTACTTTTTAGATTATAAAAAATATAAGAAAAATGAGTTAACCACAGGAGACTTTATGGCTGCGATTGAAGCAGAACAAGTTACTGAATTAACGATTACCCCTAAAAGTAGTGATAGTGTTTACTATTTAGAAGGTAAATTAGATGGATATGATAAGTATGAATCTTTTACAGCTAAAGTAATTGATAGTAATATTGATGAAGTTACGGCTTATGCAAATAGTCATGATTTAGATTTATATGAGACTAAAAAAGATCCAGGTGGTACATCAATTCTTTATATAATTATTAATGTATTACCAATTATAATTATTTCTATTGCGGCATATTTCTTATTTACTAAATTAGCTAGTGGAAATAATAAATCAATGGATTTTGGTCGTAGTAGAGCAAAACTTAGTGAAGATGGTGGAAAAACTAAATTTGCTGATGTTGCAGGTTTAAATGAAGAAAAAGAAGAAGTTGCCGAGTTAATAGATTTCTTGCGTAATCCAAAGAAATTTCAAAAACTTGGTGCTCGTATTCCAAAAGGAGTGTTATTAGTTGGGCCTCCAGGAACAGGAAAAACATTATTAGCTAAAGCCGTAGCTGGTGAAGCAAATGTACCTTTCTTTTATATAAGTGGTTCAGATTTTGTAGAACTATTTGTTGGTGTAGGTGCAAGCCGGGTTAGGGATATGTTTAAACAAGCTAAACAATGTGCTCCTTGCTTAATTTTTATTGATGAAATTGATGCTGTAGGTCGTCAAAGAGGAACTGGTTTAGGTGGAGGACATGATGAAAGAGAACAAACATTAAACCAATTACTAACTGAGATGGATGGATTTGGGGCTAATGAAGGAATAATTATTATCGCTGCTACTAACCGTCCTGATGTACTTGATCCAGCATTACTTCGTCCAGGAAGATTTGACCGCCAAGTAACTGTTAGTCTTCCAGATGCCAAAGCACGAGAAGAAATTCTTTTAGTTCATGCTCGGGATAAGAAATTTGCATTAGATGTTAATTTAGAAAATATTAGTTTAAGAACTCCAGGATTTAGTGGTGCAGACCTAGAAAACTTACTTAATGAAGCTGCGTTACTTGCAGTAAGAAGAAATAAACAAGAAATTACTATGAATGAAATAGACGAAGCAACGGACCGAGTATTACTTGGACCTGCTAAACCTAGTAAGAAAATTACTGATAAAGAAAAGCGTTTAGTTGCAATTCATGAATCAGGTCATGCTGTTATTGGGTTAAAATTAAAAGATGCTAACGAAGTACATAAAATCACTATTATACCTCGTGGTATGGCTGGTGGTTATACAATGATGTTACCAAAAGAAGAAAAAATTGGCATCATGACTAAATCAGAATTATTATCAACTATCGTTGGTTTATTAGGTGGTCGTGTTGCTGAAGAAATGTTCTTAAAAGAAATTACTACCGGAGCCAGTGATGACTTTAAAAGAGCTACTAGTATTGCTAGATCAATGGTTACTGAATATGGTATGAGTGATTTAGGACCAATGCAATTAGAACAAAAGAGTGAAGGTGTCTTCTTAGGAAGAGATTACGCTAGTCATAAAAACTTCTCTGATCAAGTGGCTTTAGAAATAGATAAAGAAGTTCGTAAAATAATTGATGAATGTTATGATGATGCTAAGAAAATAATTAAATCAAATGAAAAATTAATATATTTACTTGCTGATGCATTAATGGTAACTGAAACATTAACAAGAGAACAAATTGTTGAAATTGTAACTACTGAAAACAATGATTTCTTGATTAAAAAAGAGGTTAAAAAAGTTAATACTGAAGAAACTTTAAAAGATAAAGCTAAAAGATTAAAAATCAAAGGTTATACAAAAATGACTGAAGAAGAGTTAGCATTAAAAATTAAAGAAATGGAAGATAAGAAGTAATTCTTATCTTTTTATTTATTTAAATTATATTTAGCGCTCACACTTGACAAGTGCTAAATATTGAGTATAATTGATAAATAGAAAGGGATGAAATAGATGTATCCAAATGATGAAGAAATTAAAAATCCATTAGAAAAATATGGCAGAAATATTAGTAATATGGTCAAAGATAATAAAATTGATCCAGTGATTGGTCGAGATGAAGAAATTCGTAATTTGGTGCGAATACTTTGTCGAAAAACAAAAAATAATCCTGTTTTGATTGGTGAACCAGGTGTTGGTAAAACTGCTATTGTTGAAGGTTTATCTCAACGGATTGAAAGAGGAGATATTCCTGATACTTTAAAAAATAAAACAATTTGGGAATTAGATTTAAGTGCCCTTATTGCTGGGGCTAAATACCAAGGAGAATTTGAAGAAAGATTTAAAGCGGTATTAAAAGAATTAAATGATCATGAAGGCGAAATAATTATGTTTATTGATGAAATTCACATGATCGTGGGAGCTGGTTCTAATAGTGCGATGAATGTTGGTAATATGTTAAAACCAAACTTAGCAAGAGGAACGATTCAAATGATTGGTGCCACAACTTTAAATGAATATCGAAATTATATCGAAAAAGATGGCGCACTAGAACGAAGAATGCAAAAAGTAATGGTTATGGAACCAACTGTAAGTGATACATTAACAATATTACGTGGTTTAAAAGAAAGATTCGAAATATATCATAATGTTTTTATAAAAGATAATGCCTTAATTAGTGCAGTAAATTTAGCAAATCGTTATATAACTGATCGCTTTTTACCAGATAAAGCAATCGATTTAGTTGATGAAGCTTGTGCTTCAATTAAGATGCAAATGAATAGTGATCCCGAAGAATTAGATAGTTTAAAACGTGAAATAATGACTTTAGAAATAGAATTACAAGCTTTAAAGAAAGAAAAAGATGAAATCAGTAAAGCACGAGTACAAACAATAAATGACCAAATGGAAGTATTAAGAAAACGTGAAAAAGAATTAAATGATGCATGGGAACAAGAAAAGAATTTAAAAAGAAAAATCAATGAAAAAAAGGCGAACTTAGATCAATTAAAACATGAATTAGAGATGGCCGAAAAAGCATATGACTTAGAGAAAGCAGCACTAATTAAACATGGTAAAATTCCAGAAATAGAATTAGAACTAAGTGAATTAAAACTTGAAAATGAAAAACAAATATTATCCGATACAGTAACAGAAGAAAATATTGCAGAAATAATTAGTAGATGGACTAATATACCGGTTAAAAAATTAGTAGACGGTGAAAAAGAGAAACTAGTTAATTTGAAAGCAAATTTAAAAGTCCGAGTTAAAGGTCAAGATGAAGCAATTTCTTTAGTAAGTGATGCTATTATAAGAGCACGTAGTGGTATAAAGGATCCAAATCGTCCCATTGGTTCATTTATCTTTTTAGGTCCAACTGGTGTTGGTAAAACTGAGATAGCAAAGAGTTTAGCAAATGAACTATTTAGTAGTGATAAACATATGATAAGAATTGATTGCTCTGAATATATGGAAGCCTTTAATGTTTCACGGTTGTATGGAGCTCCTCCTGGATATGTCGGTTATGAAGAAGGCGGACAATTAACAGAAGCGGTAAGACGAAATCCTTACTCAATTGTACTATTTGATGAAATAGAGAAAGCCCATAGTGATGTTTTTAACATATTATTACAAATATTAGACGATGGAAGAATTACTGATTCAGCGGGAAGAGTAATAGATTTTAAAAATACTATTATCATTATGACGTCTAATTTAGGTAGTGATGATATTTTAAATAAAAAGATTAGTACTAATGAAGAAGTAATTAATCTGCTTAAAACTTCATTCCGTCCAGAATTAATTAATCGAATTGATGAAATAGTAGTATTTAATCCACTATCAAAGGATGTAATCTTTAAAATCCTAGATCGTATTATTGATGATACCAATAAATTTTTAGGGGATAAACAAATAGTTATTTCATTAACTAAAGAAGCAAAAGAATATATTGTTGATAATTCTTATAATAAAGAGTTTGGGGCTCGACCAATAAAAAGATTTGTAACCAAATACATTGATACTTTAGTGGCACAGAGTATAATTGATGGAAAAATAGTAAATGGAGATAAAGTGTTAATTGATTTTGATAATGATAAGTTAATAATTAAAGGGCAATAATGCTCTTTTTATTTTTATCATAAACAATATATGTTATTATAATATTATTAGAAAAGTAGGGATGAAATGAATAAAGTAATAAGTGTTGATAACTTAACTAAAAAGTATAAAAATTTCTTAGCCATCGATAATATTTCATTTGATATTTATGAGGGCGAAATAATTGGTCTTTTAGGCCCAAATGGGAGTGGAAAAAGTACTACTATTAATTGTATTTTATCACTTTTAAATTTTAATAATGGAAAGATAAAAATATTTAATAAAGAAATGTCACCAGATCAATACGATATTAAAAAAGAGATAGGTGTAGTATTTCAAGACGTGGCTGTTTTTGAAGAACTTACGGTATATGAAAATATAGATTATTTTTGTGGTTTATATATTCCTGATAAAAATATTCGTAAAAAATATGTTGAGGATGCTATAAAATTAGTGTCACTAGAAGATTATATTAAATTTAAACCTAAACAATTATCAGGTGGTTTATTACGTCGTCTAAATATTGCCTGTGGCATAGCTCATAAACCAAAATTAATATTTTTAGATGAACCCACTGTGGCGGTTGATCCACAAAGTCGAAACAATATATTAGATGGAATAAAATTATTAAATAAAATGGGAGCTACTATTTGTTATACTACTCATTATATGGAAGAAGTCGAAATATTATGTGACCGGGTAATCATATTAGATAAAGGAAAAATAATAGCTTCAGGAACCACCGATGAATTAAAAGAACTAGCTAATATTGAAGAAAAAGTAAGTGTAGAAGTCTATGACTTATCAAGTGATATGCTAAAAGAATTTAATAAAATAAAACATGTAATTGATGTTAAATATACCAATAATATATTAGTATTAACATATAATAAAGGTAAAAATAATTTAAGTGATTTAATTGAGTATTTAAAAAGTAAAAAAATCGAATATAGTAAGATATTTGCAGAACGTCCAACATTAAATGATGTATTTTTAGAATTAACTGGTAAGGATTTACGCGACTAATGTTTTCTCATAATTTTAAATATACTTTAAAAATACTCTTTAAAAATAAAACTTTGTTATTTTGGACATTAGGATTTCCTATTATTTTAGGGACTTTCTTTTATTTAGCATTTGCTGACATAGAAAAAAAATCGACTTTTGAAGCGGTTAACATTGCCATTATTAATAATGAAGAATTTAGTAATAATGAGATATTAAAAAATACATATAAAAGTATAAGTAGTGGTGACAATAAAGTATTAAATATTAAATATACGGATTATGATACGGCTCAAGAATTACTTATAGAAGATGAAATTGTTGCTTATTTGGACTATAGTAGTAGTTCTATTATTGCGGTTAAAAAAAGTGGGATAAAAGAAACAATTGTTAAGTCAGTAGTAGAAGAAATAAATGCTAAAGCTATTACTTTGGGTAATGTGATCAATAAATATAATGATTATAATAATTTAGATATAAATTATGAATCTATTATAAATGATGTATATAATGCTCAATCACATATAATAGATGATTCAGATGCTAATTTGGGATACACTGTAATAGAATATTACACTTTAATTGCAATGGCTTGTATTTATGGTGGTTTAATTGGAATGTATTCTTTAAATATGACTCTTGCAAATATGAGTAAAAAAGGAATGCGAGTATCGGTTAATCCAAATAAAAAAGTATCTTTGGTATTATCAAGTGTTCTAGCAAGCTATATTGCGCAGTTAATTGGTTTAGCAGCATTATTTATTTATACTTTATTTGTGTTAAAAGTTGATTATGGTTCTAATATATTTTTAGTTATTTTACTTGCCCTAGCTGGTTCACTTGCGGGGCTCGCATTTGGTATTATTATTAGTGCCGTATTAAAGAAAAACGAAAATACTAAGATTGGAATTATGATAGCACTTAGTATGATGTGGAGTTTTTTTGCTGGAATGATGGGTGTCGTGATGAAATACATTATTGATAGTAATGTAAAAATATTAAATATTATTAATCCTGTTAATATGATTACGGATGGTTTCTATGCTTTATATTATTATGATGAATTAAGTAGATATTGGTTTAATTTCTTTAGTCTTATAGTATTTAGTTTAATTCTTATTACTATTAGTGTAATTATTTTAAGGAGGCAGACTTATGACAGTATTTAAAGCTTTCTTAAAAATACTAAAGGCTTCTTTAGGTATTATTATATTGTATACCGCGATACTACTTGTTTTTGGTAGTTTAAGTATGCAAGATAAAACAAAAAATACCACTTTTAGTGATTCTTTACCAAGTATTGTTGTTATTAACAATGACCCAAATGGAATTATTACTAATAATTTCTATAAATACTTAGATGAATTATGTAATATAAAAGATATTACGGATGAAAATGATATTAAAGATGCTTTATTTTATCGTGATATATATTTATTAGTTACAATCCCAAATAATTTTACTGAAAGTGTTCTTGCTGGTAGTGAAATACCAGTTACGATTAAATCTACTGGTGAATATACTTCTAGTTTAGCGGAAATGATTGTCAGTCGTTATTTAAATGCTTTAAGTACATATCAAAAAGAATTTGATGATGCCAATACGATTATATCGTTATTAGATAATACATTTAAGCAAGAAGTTAAAATCAATATGACTTCAGATATTGATAATACTGGGGTTAATAATTTAGCAAATTTTTTCAGTTTTGCTAATTATAACTTAATAGCGGGATGTATTTATGTTGTAACGATTGTATTATTAAGTTTTAATGAATCAAATATAAAAAAAAGGACCATAATTAGTAGTACTAATTATAAAACATTTAATCTTAAGTTATTAGTTGCAAATTCCTTATTCGCTTTGATTTTCTGGCTATTTAACTGTATTTTAGCGGTCTTTATTGTGGGTGATATATTATTTTCTTCTTATGGATTAATTGCTCTTATATCTTCATTTATTTTTACAATTTGTGTTCTTACCATGTCTTTTCTAATTGCTACTATCCTTAATAATCGCAATGTTATTAGTGGCATAGTAAATGTTATAAGTCTTGGCTCAAGCTTTTTATGTGGGGCTTTTGTTCCTGTCGAAGTATTACCAGAAACAGTAAAAATAATTGCCCATATTTTTCCGTCATATTATTATATTGATTGTCTAACGATAATGAAAACAATCGAAGTATTTAATATTTCTAATTTAAAACCAATTATTATTAATTTAGGAGTTATGCTTTTATTTACGATTGGATTTATCATCCTAACTAATATAATTAGTAATAAAAAAGAAAAATAAGTTAATAAACAATTGTAAAATATAGTAACATATGTTACTATATTTTTAGGTGATATTATGAAGTGTATAAAATGTAATTGTGAAGGTAAGATATTAAGTTATCATCATGTAATCAATATTAAAAATCATATTATTGAATTTGATTTACCACGTCTAATATGTCCAACATGTCATAATATTATTCCAGATAATCAGTTGGATGAAATGGCTAATTTAGAATTAATAAGAAGATATAATAATAAATTTGGTATTCCGCGAGAAACGTTAATAAATTTACGAAAAAGTTTTAACTTATCCCAAGAAACATTTGCGGCAATTATTGGTTGTGCTAAAAAAACTTTAGTCAGTTATGAGACGGGAAATTCTATTCCTAATGACATCTATATGACTATTTTAAAAGTATTGATTAATAAACCAATAATAATTATTGACTTATTAAAAGCAAATGAAAATGATTATTCTAAAGAAGAATATAATCGTATTTTAGAAAAAATAAATTTGACTGAAGTAAGTAATGATAAATTTAGTGATAAGATTGAAAATTTAATTTTATATTTATCTGAGAATGGAGTTAGCAAGACAAAAGTTCAAATTCTTTTATATTTATGTGATGCTATTAGTTATAAAGAAAATGGTTTTAGTGTAACTGATATAACATATACGAAAAGAAATGACGGACCATATTCACGTATTATTGAAGAAAAAATTGATTACATGATTAATAATAATTATTTAGAATGTATATATGATGTATCAGGAAATAAAGAAATGAATTATTTAAAAGCCTTAGTTAATGCTAAAACTAATTTCTTTTTAAATAAAGAATTTACTGTCATTGAACAGGTCAGAAAAGATCATAAATTATCTAATGTGGAACAAATGATTAATATTTTAAAGAATGATAATACGTATAGTAAAATTAAAATCGGCAATGAAATAAGTTATAAATAAAGGAGTATTTAATACTCTTTTTTTGTGTTATACTATGTTTAATTAGAAACAGTGGTGGTTTTTTTGAAAATACTTATAGTTGAAGATGATACTAAGTTAAGAAATGAATTAAAAAAATTTCTAGAGAATAATGGTTATGAAGTTGATGTAATTATTAATTTTAATGATACTTTAACGGAAATAAATAATAAGAATTTTGATTTAATATTACTTGATTTAAATTTACCAAATATTAATGGGGAATATTTAGTAAAAGAATTACGAAAAACTACTAATATACCGATAATTGTAGTAACTAGTAAAAATACAGAAATTGATGAATTAATGAGTATCAATTATGGAGCCGATGATTTTATCACAAAGCCTTATAATACAACCATTTTATTAGCTCGGATAGAACGACTGTTAAAGCGGTCTTATAGTACAGATGAAACAATAAAATATCAAGATTTATTAATTGATGTAAAAAAGGCTAGTATTATTAAAGAAGATAAAATATTGGAATTATCTCGGAATGAATTTCGAATAATATATTATTTAATTATTAATCGTGGTAAAGTAGTTAGTCGTGATGAATTAATGAATTATTTATGGGATAATGATGATTTCGTTGATGACAATACTTTAACCGTTAATATTAATCGGTTACGGACAAAACTAGAAAATTGGGGTTATCCTAATATTATAATTACTAAACGCGGATTGGGGTACATTGTAATATGACTTTCTTACGTTATACTAAAGATCGGTTATTAAAAATTATTGTCACTGCATTATTAATATTTTTTATTGAAGGATTATTATTTATTTTTGGAGTTAATACGGCTTTATCAATTTTAATTGGTATTTTGGTAATTATTACTTATGTTATATTATTCTTACTTGATTATTATCGAAAACATCAATTTTATAAACAAGTATCCAGTGTTATGAATAATCTTGATCAATTATTATTAATGACGGAAATAATAGATAAACCGGGTTTTTGTGAAGGCAATTATTTTATTGATTATTTTTATGAAATTAATAAAGCTTATTTAGAAAAATTAAATTCTTATAAACATCAATTTATTGAATTTAGAGAATATATTGAACTATGGTGTCATGAAATTAAGACTCCTATTGCAACATCGAAATTAATACTTGCAAATAAAAGTGGTAATAATAAAGAAGAATTAGATAAAATAGAGGATTATGTAGAACAAGTATTATATTATAGTCGTAGTGAATTAGTTGAAAAAGACTATATTATTACTGATGTTTCTCTTAAAGAAGTAGTTAATGAAGTTATCAAAAAAAATAAAGTTGATTTAATTAATAAAAAAATAAAAGTAAATTTATTTAATAGTGATGTATTAGTTAAAAGTGATCAAAAATGGTTAATTTTTATTATTAATCAAATCGTTAATAATAGTATTAAATATATGAAAGATAAAGATGGAACACTTAATATAGATTTAACAGTTCAAAAAAATAATGTATTATTGTCAATAATTGATAATGGGATTGGAATTAATGAAGAAGAAATACCTAAAGTATTTGATAAAGGGTTTACTGGTACTAATGGTCGTTTAAAATATCGTTCGACCGGATTAGGTTTATATTTATGTCATAAGTTATGTCATAAATTAGGCCTTAAAATAAATATTGATTCTAAAATATTAGAGTATACTAAGGTAACAATTATATTTCCTGATAGTAGTATGCTTAATGTTTTTGATTAACCTTACATTTATGTAAGGTTTTGTTATGAAATTCGATGTTTTATTCAACTGGTTTATATTATAATGATATCGAGGTGAAAAAAATGGAACAAGTTTTAAAAATCGAAAATATGGAGAAATATTATGGTAATAAAGGTAATATTACAAAGGCTGTAGATGATATTTCCTTCACAGTAGATAAAGGTGAATTTGTAGCTATTATGGGAGCAAGTGGAAGTGGAAAGACAACTCTTCTTAACTGTGTTTCAACAATCGATAAAGTAACAAGTGGTCATATTATTATTAATGGTACTGATATTACGAAAATAAAAGGTAATCGATTAAATAAATTTCGTCGGGAAGAATTAGGATTTATTTTTCAAGATTTTAATCTTTTAGATACTTTAACAGCATTTGAAAATATTGCTTTATCTTTGACAATTAATAGAGTTGGAACGAAAAAAATAGATGAACTAGTTAATCGTGTGGCAAAAGAACTAGATATTA
>CAYPXM010000029.1:0-8891 GCA_964415015.1 uncultured Muribaculaceae bacterium
ATGCAGCTACCGATCCTTGGGGAATCAAAGTAGAAAATGTTGAATTAAAAGATGTTTCACTACCCGAAGAAATGAAACGAGTAATTGCAAAAATTGCCGAAGCCGAACGGGAAAAAGAAGCTGTTATAACTAAATCACATGGTGAAGTTGAAGCAGCGAAAAATTTAAGTGATGCAGCAGCATTAATGAGTAAAACTCCAGGAGCATTACATTTAAGAACATTATCTACAATTAATGATGCTTCAAGTGATCAATCAAATACAATAATCTTTGCGCTTCCAGTAGAAATACTTAGAGCTTTTGATAGTGGTAATGTTACCGACACAATTAAAAAAATAACAAAAAAATAATTCCCAACGGAATTATTTTTTTTTACACATTTTTAATATCTTTTTTATTAAATAAATATGTTGTTATCGAAAGTATTACAATAAAATATATTACTGACATAACAATACAAAATTGAAAACTATTTAATATACCAGACAAATTACTATGAGTTAAATAATTCGTCCAATCCCAAATGTTAGTAATGAACCATCCTAACCATTTAAAATCAAAAGCATTAATTGCCGCATTAATTACACTTCCTACAAAAAAAATAAATAATGGTGCACAAGTTGCTAAGGCAGTAGAACCAAAAATGGTACTAAATGCAAAAGACAATAAAGCCATTAAGATGTAATAAGGTAACTTACTAACAAATGTAATTAAAACATAAATAAAGACATTATAACTTGTTACTGCTTCCTTTGCATAATTAAACAAGATTATTGGTTGTGAACAGAAGTCAAAACCATTGATAATACCACCCACTACAATTTGTAAAAGCATTAATACGCATACAATTATAGGAATAAGTAATAATGTCGTAATAAACTTACTAAGTAAAATACTTGTTCGTTTATAAGGTTTAATAAGTAACTGTTTAATTGTTCCTTTATGATACTCATCAGCCATTATTCCACCACTAATTATAACTATAAAAATCATAATTAATAAATTATAATCACCAACAAAATATGACATTGATTGATTAGCTTTAGAAGTATTTTCAGGGATAATATCATTGTCCAAATAATACTTATTTAATTGGTATGATGCTTTAGCCTCAAGTAGCATATCTTCATCTTCTTCGCTTAAATCAGATCCTAACTCTAAGCGTTTTACAGTCATTAAATTATTGGTATAATTATCTATAATATTAGCTAAATCATCACTGTTACTTCTAACATTATTTTTATATCTTAATTCTAAATTAAGTAACTTACTTTCACTTTCATAAATTGCATTTTGTACTGATGCAATTTCCCTACTAGTTTTTAATGAACTTAATTTATCTTTTAACATCGTTAAGTTACTTTTTTCCGTTTCAATATTTTGATTTATTAATTCTTCCCATTTCATACTATTAATAGTATTTAAAATATTTTGGTAATTATTTTCTAATTCAGTTAAATTTGGACTATTCTGTAATTTAGCCATTACAAGCGAACTTACATCTTCAAAATGATTATCAACAAAATAATCACATTGCCAAGACTCAACTTTTAAACAATATTCAAAAATTTCTAAATCTGTTTTTATAGCAATATATTCCTTCTTTTGGTCCACATTATTATAATCTACATCTTTTAAAAATTCTTTTTGCATATTATATTCATCTTCTGATTGATAATAACTTTTTTCACTAAAAATGAATTCATTTAGATTATCCATATATCGATATATAACATTATTTAATATACAAAATGCAAAACCAATAATAAACATTACATAAACGGCTTTTTTGCTAAAAACTTTTTTAAATTCCGCCCCAATTAATCTAATCAATGCTATTACCTCCCGTCTTATTCAAGAACGCTTCTTCAAGCGATAATTGTAATTCATATATTCGATAAATTTTAATATCTTTACCAACTAAATCTTTTACTGCTTTAGCAACATCTTCTTCGTCACCTTTAATTAATATTTCGTTATCACTTCTAATTTCATATTTCTTACTAATTTTCTTAGTATCATTTACTTTGATAACATATTGATGATCTTGACTAATTTTTTTGAAATCATTAACATCTTTTTCTTCCAATACTACCCCATTTTGAATAATAATAACTTTATTACAAAATGATTCTAATTCTGCAAGATTATGACTTGAAATAAAAATAGCCATTCCTTCTTTAGCCAGAGATTTTAATAAATTACGCAAATCTTTAATCCCTTCCGGATCAAGACCATTTGTTGGCTCATCTAATATTAACACGTTAGGATTATTTACTAAACTCATACCAATTCCTAACCGTTGACGCATTCCTAAACTATATTTGCTAACTTTATCATTAATTCTTTTGCCTAAACCAATTTTTTTAACAATATTATCAATATTTTCTTTATTATATGTTTTACATAATTTAGCCGCCATTTTTAAATTATCATATCCTGATAAATACATATACATATCAGGATTTTCAACAATAGCACCAACTTTTCTAATTGCATTAATAAAATCCTTTTTTACATCATAACCATTAATCGTTATAGTTCCATTACTAATTTTTTGTAACCCTAACATTAACTTTATAGTAGTGGTTTTACCAGCCCCATTTGGTCCAATGAAAGCTAAGATATCACCCCTTGATACATCAAAGGAAATATTATTTAATATTTGTTTACGCCCTATTTTTTTACTAACATTATTACATTCAATAATTATTTCTTTCATATTCTTTCCTCTCCCACATTTATTATAAAATAATTCTTATAAAAAGTAAAATTTATATCCCTCTCTATTAATATATTAACGATAAAATGTAAATATCCTTTTAAAAAAAATAACTTTATCGTTTTTTTCGATAATCTAAAGACCGATAATCAGTTATTTCTTCTCCATTTAAATCATAAAATTTAAAATGATAATGGTATTTTCTTTGATAACATAGTAATAAATCAAAACATCTAATACTTATTTTATCGGCATTAATATAAATACCTTTAACATACTTTTTAATATCAATATCATCCAATATCATAATTTCTTTATCAGTAAATGCATTACTATATACCGGCAATTCTTTTAATACTAATGGATCTATTAAAAAGCCAAAATAAGCAGTACTTGTAGCCATTAAATAACCGTTATCATCATTAAAATCTTTTTTAAAAAAATTAGCAAACTCACTTTCGGGATGACATGCTAAAAAAGTAAAATGAGCCGTAAAAACATTAGCATAATTAAATTTCGTTATACCCATTTCTCTTAATTTCATCGGACGATAAATATATCCATGTTCTAAAATACTTAAAAATTTATCAAAACAAATTGCTTCGACTTGTACATCATCGTAATGATCCCAATCAATAATGCCGTGAAATAAATAATTTTTCATTTCGATTATTTCCATAATAATAACCCCTTTTTTTATTGCGCTTATATTACTATAAATATTGTATTAAGTCAATTAAAAAAGTCTTTCTATGAAAAACTTATTTAATTAACACTTTATGAGAACAATCATCTTTAATAATGGTATCGCATAAAGCCCCTTCGCTTATTTCAAATAAATCATATCCCTGCGAAAAAGATAAAATTGTTTTATCTTCAAAAGGATCAAAATTATCGGGTAATTCACTATTATAAAAAGAATTGTTTTGATACATTATACCCGGTCCATAATATTTTTGACCAGCAAATACTTTTTCAATTGGTAACTTCAAACCATCATTAAAAAACATATCACCCAGTACTAAGGCACCTTCATTTACATATAAATTTAACATATTCCCATTAATTACATAGTAATTAATATTATTACTAACATCATCATTAATAACACTTATATAATATAATTTAACGATATCATCATCTATTTTTTTAAATTCTTCTTCACTACATTTAATAACTAAAGGAATAATACCATTATTAAAATCCTCTTTTACTGATTCGCTATTAGATATTTTTTGCCATAAATCATATTTTTTAAAAACCATTTCCATAACCTCCATAATGAATTACTTCTATATTATCATAAAATTAAAAAATATCAAGTAATTGATATTTTATTTTTTAACAACCGGAGCTTGTATTTCTGTAAGCCATTCATCAACATTAGATTTATTCCACATTCCATCAATATAGTGCTCCCGAGGAGATTCAATAATTTCATAACCATTATCTTCAATATATTTGATAATAAAAGCATATGCTTCTCTTAACCCTTCATAACTACCCTTATGGTAAATACATATCGCATTTACGGGTTTTAATTGCATAAATTTGATATCATCCGTTTCTATCCCAGCCTTCGTAACAGCCTGAGCATAGCGAACTTTTATATTACTACTTTTATATTCACCATCCAAGTAATTTACATAGCAATAATCTGGTTCAATACACTTAATATCTGGATTACTAGCTATACATTTATTAGCACTTTCTAGAATAAAATTTGTTAACTTTGAAAAGTCTTCAATCACTCCGTCTTGGTAATATACCGTATACTCCGGTAATACTTTAGTAATAACTTCATATTTCATATTTTTTCCCTCCAACATATAATTTATTTTTTGAAGCATATTTTGCTGTATCATTTGTTCATTCAATATTTTAATTCTTTTTTCATTTAAAAAATCATCTAGTAATTCTTTATTTTTATATTGTTTAATTTCTTTGATAGATAAACCTAATTCTTTTAAAAAGATAATGTGCGCAACATCCATTAATTGACTTGATTCATAATACCGATAGCCAGCTTCACTAACGTATTTAGGAATTAGTATCCCTTCTTTTTCATAATATCTCAAAGTTTTAACAGTTTGTTTTGCTAATATTGAAAACTTTCCAATACGATACATAAAATACCTCCTAAATTAGATAATAGCTTATCCCCTAAGGGGAGAGTCAAGAAATTTCTATTTACTTTTGTATAATTTTTTTTGATAATTGTATTCATCTTTTCCATTTAATTTCATTGCATCTTCTAAATATTGTTTAATATATTCTGGTTTTTCCATCTCAATAATTTGGTAATCACTTACGATTACTTCCAATATTTTTACACCTAAAAGTATTTCAAACCATGCTGCCACAATATGTCGATGACAAAATTCTGTATTAGCTTCATAACAAAGTAAAATAGAATTATCAAGTTGGTTATAAACCTTTTGTGGATCTAATTTTGATAATACTTGTTTCCAATATTCTAAAACATAGTATCTATCATTTTCTTCTTTATTTATTTTTCCTATATTATCATGCCATATTTTCCAAAAAGATAATTTAGGGGCCAGTTCGGGATAACAATTTCCTTGATAGTTAACCCCTTTCCCACGATTACCAGAAATAGCATAAGTAACAAATATATCCGATTTAATAGCATTATGACTACTTGTATATATCATATTTTTCTCCTCAAAAACGCCCTGTTTTTTTCTTTATAATTCTATTATATCACGTATCATAAAAAAACGAACTATGTAGTTCGAGTTTATACTTGGTGCCTTATTATCTTTTTATTGTATTACTACTATTAATGCAATAATAGTGTTTAAAATCTCCAAATTTAATTTTAATCATATCAATTGGTTTAACACTTCCAAAACTTTTATATTGGATCGATTTACCATCATGTTGATATGTAGCAGTAAATGGTACAACATATATGAAACCCTCCATATCATCATCAATATTAACATTATCCATTTCGATTATTAATTGTCCACTATCGGCGTCCTTACCAATTTTAAAATCATAGTCAAGTTCTTTACTAATCTCTTTTATTTTATCTTTAAATGCATATGCTGATGCTATAACAAATGATGAAGTCAAAAAAACGGCATTATCTTCATTTTCAATATTACCATTTGAATCATGGGCCATTCTCGTTTCAATGCTTTGTATTTTATTTGGGCTACCATGAAATAAATAAGTTGGATTATCCAAACTATTATTAATATATTTATTAAACACTAACACACAACCTTTCTTAATTATTATATCATAAAACTAAATTTTACTTCCATAAAAAAACGAACCACTAAAGCAGTTCGAGTAAAATACTCAATGGTGCAGGTAAAGGGACTCGAACCCACACGGATCACTCCACTAGATCCTAAGTCTAGCGCGTCTACCAATTTCGCCATACCTGCAAATAAAATGGTGGACCTCGTAGGACTCGAACCTACGACCGACCGGTTATGAGCCGGTTGCTCTAACCAACTGAGCTAGAGGTCCACTTGCCTATTAATAATAACATAAAAAAAAGCTAGTTTCAATATTTTTTCAAAGAAAAAGACAAATATTATTTGTCTTGTAACATACTTAATAAATCAATTTTAAATTTATCTTTACTAGCGTTCTTACTAGATATCATAATACCCTTATAAGTAGCTAATTCTTTTTGATGTCCTTCAAGTAATATTTCTTTTGGTGTAAGTTCACTAAGCATTACCGTTTCTTCTTTTTTATACACGGTATAAATTAAATTACACTCTCCATGAACTTGTGCAAACATTCTATCACTTGGAAGTCTTAATTCATAAGTTTCCGTACCAGCCGTTTTATTTTGACTAATCATTTTACCTAAAAATTTACCATTTCTAAGTGCTGGATAAAATTCAAAATTTAATTTTTTAAAAGCAAGCATATTATATTTCTTTAATGCTCTCTCTAATTTATGATACTCATTTTCATTAATATAATCTAAAATAAAATTCATAATTTCCATTCCCCCAAATTTCTTTTACGCTTATATATTAACATAAAAGCATAAAATTGTCAAGTATTTGTATACATAATGTAATACTTTGACTACCCTGATGGAAATTAAGTATAGCACTTTATACTATAATTGTCAAATTTAATTCCAGTTAATTTTATTAGTAAGAGTATAAACATAACCTTTAGCATCCGCTTCCGGATTATATATTGAATGTTCATTTAAACTAACGTAATCTTTAATTTTACCACCAGTAATTTGATTATAATTTTGTACCTTTTTTTCTGAGATAACAAAATGATAAACATCACTTTTCAACTTTAAACCACAAATATCAAATAAATATAAGTATTTTTTATTTATCTTATTGTATTCATCCTTTGTTAATGTAATAGCAAATGGAATCATATTACGTCGAAAATAATATAAATAATTTGAATAATTCGCACCCATATTAATAATATGATAAGTATTTTTAATCATTAATATTCCTCTTTTCTATTTCTATAATCGTTTGCCCTAAATTATCAGGATCTAATATAAATTGTTTAACCAATTTATGATTACTTAATATATAGTGTGTTTCTTTTTGCACGGCATAAGTTCCTTTCCCATGAATAACAACCAAGATGGTATTGCCTAATTTGTAATTATCTTTGATAAAATTATCAATTAATACAAAAATTAATGCTGGTTCTTCACCGTGTAAATCCAAAAATGGGTAAATATTTGCAAATTTATTTTTTAAATTTTCCATCATATTCATCCCTTTTCGATATATATTTTAATTTAATAATTAATTTAATACAAGTTAAATTTTTTGATTATTTTTACATTATAAATAATTAATACCAATATTTCATAATTAAATCCATCATTTTTAACTATATTTAACATATAATCTCCACCCATTGCGAATTACTATACATTATTTTAATTTATTGTCAAACAATAATGTATATTTTACAAACACTTTATTTTTTAATTAATTGTTTATTTTGCTTATCTTTATAATTTTTTAACCAATTAATAAATTCAATAGTAGCATCAGTTCGATCATCATCCCTATTCATTCTCATAAAATTCTTTCTCTTCTTTATAGAAGTTCCAGATATACCTTCATCAATATATCTATCATATAAAATCCAATCTGGATGTTTATTCAATATATCATCATAATATTGAATTTGATTTTCTAATGCTGATAGTTGTGCTTCATGTTCTGTTGAAACTCTAGCATATATTGCCACTTTCCTTTTCATTTTTCTCACCTCTATAAAGAAATTATCATTTTTATAATAAATAGTTTAGGATGCGATTTTTTAACAAAAGAAAAAGAAGTATTTCTACTTCTCTAAAGTTTTTGATATTAATCTTTTTGAATGTATACCTCACGAGGATTGCTTCCATTTGCTGGGCCTACAATCCCTTCTTTTTCAAGTCTATTTATAATTTCTAAAGCAGTATCATATTCTATTTTTAATTTTATTTGAATTAGTGATGCACTAGCCTTTTGTAAATTTATTACTAAATCTTTTGCTTTTTCATATAATTCATCACTATTTGTTTCTAATGATTCTTTACTTGTAATTCTTTTATTACCCTCACCGGCTAATGATCTATTAATCAATTCTAAAACATAAAATATAGTAGGATTATCATAAGTTATGACTGTATAACATTTATCTTTATAAAAAACTCTAAATCCATTTTTAAATGGTTCAATTGCGTTTATTGTATCTATACCTAAATCGAATCCATATTTCTTTGTTAATAGTACAATTCTTTTATTTGTAATGTATAAGTCACCTTCGTAAGTTTCAGATACATTACTTCTAATTGGAATAGTAATTGAACTACCACTTCTAATCGAAAATCCTCTTACAACTCTTACACTTACGCCTGAACTTGAACTTTTATATGCTGTAATAATGTTTTTTTCATGATATGATCTTGCACCACCATAGTAATAGCAAACCTCATTATTTTTTAACATTAAATTAACATCTTCTGTATCTGGTTTTAATTCATCTAAAGCCTCTGTTATAGAATAATGTTCTAATTCAATTAATTCTATAGTTTTAGATAAACTACCATTTCTTGATGCATAACTTATTTCTTGAATATTAGCATCTTGCAACTCATCATTTGACATTCTGTTGAGTGCTAGATTTATAG
>CAYPXM010000029.1:8901-10505 GCA_964415015.1 uncultured Muribaculaceae bacterium
ATCACTGCAAACATTCCAACCTTTTCTATTTTTCTTAACTCCTGATTTCATTTTAAAACATATATCACATTTTTTACTAAACAATCCCACAATATCACCTCTTATATAATATTATTATATCATAATTTTAATTATTTGATTTCCAAAAAGTTACTGTGTTTAAATCATAACCTTTATTATTAACCTCATTAATTATTTTTTTATAATTATCCGATTGAGTATTTTTCATTTTTCTATATCCACCAAAAGACTTTGGAGCAATTGAAGAAAAATTTTCTAATAACCAATAATATTCTTCTTTATCTTTTTCTTCTTCTATACTTGGTCTGATAACTCTATTGTAATAATCTTCTTTAGATTCAGTTGCAGATTCTTCTGCATATAATTGTAATTTTTTTAATTCATCAAGTCTACTTCCAATAGTAATATCTAATTGGTAATGTGTTTCCTTAGCATCTTCAAAATTTTTTGCTAATATCATAAAATCAACTAATCTTTCATAATTATTTCTCTGATATGCATAAAAAGAATATGGGTATAATTCATTTGCTTTCTTTAAACATTCAATAGCCAAATCATATTTATTTTCTTTTTTGTATTCCGTAGCTTGTCTATTCAAAATTTGTTCTGGCATATAAACAACGCTTTTACCACCATCTGGAAATTTCTTTGCTTCAGATATTGGAATCGATTTAATTCCTTCTATTGTAGTTAAATCATATTTTTTCTTAAACTCATTTATTTTTTCTTCATTGTATCTTGAATATTCTTCTGGATTAAAGTTATCATTAGACTTAAAACTAATATTTAAATTTAATTTATTATCACTTTTATTGAAAAGTTTACTAAATAATCCCATTATTATCACCTATATCAATTATACCATGAATTTTTAATTTTCTATTTCATAATTTAACTTCCATTCTAGATACTCTTCATCTGATATTTCAAAATTCTCCCTTTTATCTCTCATTTCTTTCCATTCATTCATAGTTTTTTGAATAATATCATTATATTCTGTTTTTTCAAAACTATCTGAATCAAAGCTTATTTCAAAATATGGAAACTCTTCTTCTAACCACATATGAAAATAAACTACATCAATTGGATTATTAAAATCATATCTTTTTATTGCATTAACACTTACTTCATATAAATCTGCAATATCCATTAATCTTTCTTTACTAGGACCTCTATCATTATTTTCATAATATCTAAAAGTCTTATGTGGATCCTCACCTCCAAATCCAAAATATTCTGCAACATCATCTGCATCCATATGTCTCAATCTTCTCACATACTCTAAACGAGCTCCTTGAGATAAATTTTTTAATGTTGGTTTTCTAAAATACATATACATCATTCCTTTCTTTTTTATATTTTTTCTTCCAACAAAAAAAGTAGCCCTAACCTTATTGCTACTTCTTTTTCAAAAATTTTTATATTCTAATATCACACTGGCTAACCCTTTTTTATATTATAATAATTGTTGCATAACTACCAACTCCTTTTATTTCAACAAAAAAAGAACCTTTCGGTTCTTTCATATTTTTTTAGTTTCACGCTTTTGCGCTCTAATTTTTTCTCGCTTTGATTGCGGCTTG
>CAYPXM010000030.1:0-10490 GCA_964415015.1 uncultured Muribaculaceae bacterium
CACTTGGAGTAACACTATAAAAGGCATAGCTGGTTCCAGCTATGATTATTAGTGACAATAATATACTTAGAGTTAAAAAATATCTATTCTTCATTTTAGGCTCCTACTATAAATTAATTATAACTTTTATATAAAATTAATGCAATCAAAAAACTGCTTATTCAGCAGTTTTAGCTTTTTTTTGTAGTTCTTTTTTCTTGTTTTCAATAACATCACCAATGAATTTATACATTTGATAAACAAAAATACAAAATAATGGAATAATTATGCAAATTAAGAATCCGATTTGAGATTGCATAAAGCTCATAATTGCCCCTAAAATAGGTATTTTTTTACCAGTATAAACGGAGATAATATCACTCTCTCCCACTGATACGTTATCATTAGTATCAACTGCATCACCTTTTGTTGTGAAAACCTTAATACCATTAATTTCATTTATTTCAATAATACGATGTGTCTTAATAATAGTTGTCTCTTTTTCCGTTGCAAAAAAAGCAATTACATCACCAGTCTTTAGACTATCAGCATCGACTTTTTTAGTAATGATCAAGTCCCCTTTTTTAATGTAATCCTTCATTGAATTAGATTGAATACTTAGTGGAATATAACCATTAACACTTGGTACACCATTATCAGATGTACTTAGTGACACAATCGTGACACAAGCAGCTAAAGCAAAAATTAAGAATAATAAGATATCAAAGAGTATACTCCCGATTTTCTTAAATTTTTTCATCATTTTGCCAACTTACTATACAGCATTTAAGTTAAGAAGAACTCGAATACCAGAACCTAAAGATGCTGAGTTTTCACAGTCAATATCTTGACCTTCAACCCAAATATAGATTCTTACTTTTGTAATACCAGCAGCTACACTGAATACAGGTGCTTCAGGCACTTCACCAACATCAGATTGTAATGTTGAAATAGTTCTAAAATAAGTAGTATCATTTAAAGTAATACCAGTACCAGCACCTTGTGCTCCCATATATGCAAGCGGAGTACCAGCAGTAGCACCTAAACCGATAGCATTAGCAGTATGTTGATCAGCATTTGGTTCCCAAATACTTTGACTAGCAGTTGTTTTTAAAGCAGCAGCTGTTGCAAATACGTTATCACTAGCAGTTCCCATTTTTAAGAAACCAACACGAGTACTATATTTTAATCCTTTATCAGATAAAGTTTCTCCAACTACTTTATATGCACTAACAGCTGAAGTATCTAGTAATACGATATCTTTAGCACTTGTAGCACGAATAAATAAGTCAAATGCAATATATTTTCCTGTTGTACCTTGAGTATCTGTTTCTTTTGTTAAATCGATTGTACCATTATCATTTAATTTACCATAGTACATATCAAATATACCTGAAGTAGTAGAACCAATTGTACTAACTGGAGTTAGTGTAGTTGGAAATTGATTTGTACTTCCTTCATATGCTGCAGCCTTTAAATCTGCTGTTGTAAGAGTAGATAGCCATTTTGTACCATTAACTGATACTTGAATACCATCAGATGCTTGAACGTTAACATCCAAACCACCTAATTCAACTTTTGTATTAGCAGTGAACCATGCATATGCTGCAGTAGTTAATGCAATACCAGTAATTAATAACATTAAAAATGATATTATAACTTTTTTCTTTTTCATTTTGTTTTCCTTCCTTTTATTTATCTTCACCAATATTCATCGCCATTTTCATTTCTCCCCCTAAAATACTGTTAGTACATTCAGGGTCATCGCCTTCTAACCATATTACTACGGTATAGCGATCAATTTCCTCTGGCTTAAAATTATTGCGAGACATCCTCATTACTTGTTTATTATTAACAAACGCTACTGTATTTGCTTCTGGCTCCAAGGTATTAATATTAACCTTGGCATAATCAGTATATTCGCCGTTAAAATAAACTCTTACTCTGATAGCTTCATCCACATTATTAATCACAGACAAAACATCAATTGAAGCTGCATATGATGTTTCTTCATCGCCTTGATTTTTAATAAAAAATGTATATGCAATATAATTGTTACCATTATGGGGTCCTTCATACTTATCTAAATCATCTGGCAGCCATTTTACTGATATATTATCCATATAATCGATTTTATCTGCTACAAGCTTAATAGCGGTATCAGAAAAATCACTACTATTGGATACAAAGATATTTTTACTGGCTTGAAGATTTGGATCAAGATTAATGGTAAAGTTACCAGTGTTATTTACTAAGTATAAAATACCATATAACACCGATAGGATTAAAATTGCTCCAACCGAAATTAATGATACTGAACGCGTCAGTAAATTTCGTTTGTAGATTTTTTCACTAGTTACTTTTACATTAAAATGATCTTTCATAGTGAGTTATCCCCAATATAATAGTTAACTTTATATTCATTACAAACTGATATTTTTTCGACATTATCGGCTGCTATAATGATAGTTTTTGTGTTATTAGTATTGCAACTATCAATAAACTCTTCAAATTTATCACTAGTTGTAAAACTCACAATAGCATAGTCGATATAATTTAGGCTTGCATTAGAAAATAATAAATCACTTTTTTCCAAGGCTATTTTAATATCTAAATCTTTAAACATTGTAAAAGCCTCTTTATATTTATTTAGTTGATTATAATTAAATTTTAAAATGATGTTGTTTTTGATAAAGCCATTACCTAAGATATCAATGATATCTTTTAACATACTTTTAGTTTTAATATAATCATCATAAATAGGAATTAAATATAATTGATTTATACCAGATAATTTTGTTTTTAAACAATCAAAAGCAACGTTTCTAAGCGTTATTTTAAACAATTCTTTCTTAATAAAAAAATTATCCTTTGCTTCATTAATAATTGCTTGTTTTTGTTTTAATAAACCAGGAACATTACTAACTAGTTTAGGCAAAACAATTGGTAAATCATTTAAACTATTTAAAATATGATATTCATTGTAAAATGTTGTTTTATTACTTATAAATTGGTTATTTGCTTTATAAATACTATTATAAAGTTTATTTAATCCACTTTTTTTACCTCGTAATAAACTTTTAAATTCACTTTGAATAAAATGTGATAAAAAATCTTCTAAATTCAGTTTTAAAGTACTCTCTGGAACAGTTTTTTCATCTATTCTTAAGCCCATATAAAGACTAGCAGCAATGCGATTAAAAATAGCTGGTGTAATAGTATTACTTTCGTTAAAACCATTACTTCTTAATATTCCTTTTACAGCACTATATTCATACTTAGTTGTATGTTTATGTCCTTTATCAGTAATTGTATTATAAATATACATTTTATAGCTCTCATAAATACAATTTTTCAATATATTTAAATCAATATACTGTTTAAAATCGGCATCAGTTAAATAATCGATGTATTTTATAACATTATTCATTTTAAAGTCTAAATATATTTTAACAGTATCCACAATCGCCTCCTTCACTATCATAAAAACATTATAGCATAATTTGTCGAAAAAAAAAGAACAAAAATACTTTTTTATATGATTTTTTTATAAGCATAATAAAAATCCAGTATTACTGGATTTTTAATTAAGCTATTTGACCGTTAGTAACGGTAGTAGTTTTAACAACCTTTTTAGGTAATAATTTGATATCTTTAATTAAGGTTCTTAAACTTAAGAAACTTGCTAATACTCCAAAGATTGAAATAGCAGTAAATACTTCCTTAACCTCGATATTATGTATGACATTTGCAAAATAGGCATTAAAACCAAAAACTAATAATGAACATGTAACAATAAGTGTATCAAGAATAATTAATTTCTTGACTTGCTTTTTATTTAGCATATTCTTTTCCCCCTCTTTATGATTCAATATTATACACTTTTTCCAAAAAATGTCAAGTGTAAGTTAATATGGAGTAAATAATTTTACTCTCAATAGACACTTTCTTATTAATCATTTGTTGTGATATAATGAAATAGTGATTATTATGAAGAAAAAAAGTTTTCGCGAAAAATTACAGAGAATTCACGTAAAAAGAAGTATTACGGCTTTTTTCTTTGGCCTTATTGCCCTAGCTACATTAACAATTCCAGTTATTTCACTATTAAGTGGAATTATTGCTATTATACTAGCATTAATTGATTTTAATCGTCAAAAAGCGTTAGCTATTATTGCCATACTATTAAGTATTATTGCTGGTATAGTGAGTATAATGTATTATAAAAATAAACCTAAACCACTAGTAGACCCTAATCTGGGCACTAATGTTTTACTAGGTTCTTGGTTAAATGAAACAGTTTCTTATGAATTTCAAGATAATGGTGGATATATTCAGTATTTGTCACAAGAAATAACTGATAATTATTGCGTCGGAACATATGCTTATGAATATTCTTATACCAATAAAGATGGAAAAATAATCCAAAGTGATTATGACTATACATATTACTATGTTATCATCAAACCAAAATACTGTATAATAAATGGAACAAAAGATGTTTCAAAAGACTTAATTAAAGAAAAAGGAATGGTATTTGGTTATGGTAATATTAACAAATCGAAAGCCGTTATTGTTAATACTGTAACTGATAACTTTTTAATCCTACAAAAAAAAGACAATTAATTGTCTTTTTAATTTACTTTACTAACTTGAAATAATTCTACTTCTACTGGAGTTTCTTGACCAAATAAGTCGATTAATACATTTAAACGGTTATTTTCATTATCAATTGTATCAATACGTCCAATCATACCTTTAAATGGTCCATCAATAATATTTACTTTATCGCCAACAACAAGTTCAGAATCAATATTAATTCGACTCATACCCATATTAGCAAGAACTCGATCTATTTCATTTGGTGGAAGTGGAGTTGGTTTAGCTCCTTTTCCAGATGAACCGATAAATCCAGTTACTCCTGGAGTATTTCGAACAATATACCAAGCTTCATCACTCATAATCATTTCAACTAAAATATAACCAGGAAACATTTTTTTCTTTTTCTCTTTAGTAACGCCATCTTTAACTTCAATTTCAGTAGTTTCTGGTACAATTACTCGGAAAATATAATCTTGCATTCCCATTGATTCTGTACGAGCAATAAGTTTCTCTTGTACTTTACTTTCATGACCACTATAAGTATTAACTACATACCATTCTTTATCCATTAATTAAACAACCCCTTTACTAATGATGAAACAAAGTCTAAGCCTTGAAAATATAGGGCAAACAGTAAACAAAATACAATTGTAGCTACTGAGTATTTTACCATTTCCTTTGTATCTGGCCATTTAACTTTTTTCATTTCTGCCATAACTGCTTTAAAATAATTTTCTTTAACTTTTTTCTCTTTTTTAGGAGTTGGTTTTTTATTAACTTTCTTAACAGTTTCTTTTTTTACAACTTCTTTTTTAGTATCTTTTTTCATAATACCATCCTTTTTTTAATTCATTAAAAAAACACTCTTTCGTGTTAAATATAATTTAACATAAATTAAGTGTTTTAGCAAGCATTATTTATTTATTATGTTTAATAACATAATTAATCGCTTCTTCTTTTTTAAGAACGTATTTATCAACCATATATGCAATACAAGCATCATATTCGTTATAATTATCAGATATTTCGTTTATTAGTTTTCGTTTAGGAATAACCGTACGTTCATTTTCTTCTAATAGTAATTTTTGATTACAATATGTTTGATGTAAGTAACCTTTTTCTTCTTCATTCAATAATTCAATAATGTTATTGTTAAAAAATATCCACTTTTTAATACTTAATAATTCTTTAAATATTTCTTCCATATTAATAATAATTTTCATTCTAGTTACAAAATTCATTTTACTTGTTTTATCTAATTTATCTTTTAATGAATAAAGTCTTTTATCTAATAAAATAATTTGTTTAATATTTGATTGAATAATTACATCACTAACACTATTTATGACATATTTATCTAATAAATCACTTTTACATTTATAATACTTAAGTAATGCAATATCGACTGATTTTTGATTTGCTTTTGTATGTCTTTTATTAAATTCTGCTAAACAATTTTTATAATTTGCTTCATGTGATAATAGTGATAATTGTTCTATATTATTCATATCGATTTTATTTTCATCAAATATACTTACTTTATACTCATAATAATTCATCATAGCAGCATTTTTAATTTCTTTTAATTTACGTAATTCTTTATCATCATTACAATTACTCATTTTTTCATCAATTAACTCAATATTTTCTGCTAATTGAGCCAATCTTTCAATATAATCTTTCATAAAAAATATCTCCTAATTGGGAGATACTATACCATAAATATATCAATGCGTCAAATAGGTCATTCTTTGTTAATAATTTTTTTAACTTTATTTCTTATTCTTTGCATTGTGTTATCTACTTGTTTATCTGCTTTATTTACAATTTTTGCTATTTCATGATAATTAAACCCTTGTATCATAAGTTGATATACTGCATATTCATTATCCGATAATGCCTCTTTTATTTGTCGTTCTAAATCTAAAATAACTTCATTATCGGTAATAGTAAGTAAGGGATCAACACTTGAATCATCACTGATTAAATCTTTTAGGGTTAAACCTTCATCGTCATATTCATATTCAAGTGATACAGATTCACTCACAATTTTATTTTTTATACGACTAGCTTTCTTTAATACCCCTTGTAACTTTCGTTCAATACATAAAGAAGCAAAAGTAGCAAAAGAGGTTAACTTATCATCTTTATAACAATTAATTGCATCAGTAAAACCAAGCATTGCTTCTTGAAAAAGATCAGTTGGTTCAACATTTAATAAAAGCGCTGCTTTATAATATTTTTTAAAAATTATATCAATAATATAATGATATTTATTATATAAAATATCTTTAGCTTCCTCACTAGATTCATTAATTAACATAATTAATTCATCATCGTTATAATCATTATAATTCAATTTATCACCTACTCATTACTTCATAAATAATTAACGCTGCCGCCACACTGGCATTTAGGCTATTAACACGACCACGCATCGGGATACTTAAAGTTACATCAGTATTTTCTTTAACTAATCTTGAAAGTCCAAAGCCTTCACTGCCAATAACAATGGCTACCTTAGGAGGATATGATTCTTTTTTATAATCCGTCCCATCCATATCAGCAGCATATACAAAGAAACCATCTTTTTGTAAGTCTTTTATCGTATTTACTAAATTATTAACCATTACTATCTTTACATAGTTTAATGCTCCTGCACTAGTTTTCATCACAGTGGCATTAACACTAACACTACGATCTTTAGGAATTATTATTGATTTAATTCCACTTGCTTCACAAGTTCTAATTATTGCTCCCAAATTATGGGGATCCTCTAAATGATCTAAAATAACAACTGTTTTTTCATCAGTTATATCTTTAATACTATAATAGTCATACTCCCGCATTTCAACAATTATTCCTTGATGATTACCAGCTTCTATTTTATTCATTTTATTTAAATCCATAACTTCATAAGAAATATTATTATCCTTAATAAAATTAATTGTTTCTTGATCTTTATAATTATTACTTAAATATACTCTTTTTATCTTTTCTTTATTGTTTTTTATTTCATTAAAAACATTTTTACCATATACTCGCACTAATAACTCACTACTTTCTTCATTATTTCTTCTATTCGCTTTAATTTACCATCATAATAAAGTCTTCCTAATAAACACTCTAAACCGGTTGCATATCGATAAGTCATTGTATCACAAGCTTTACTTGGATTACCTTTAGAATTACGACCATACTTTACTATTTCCAGTTCTTCTTCGGTTAAATATTTATCATTTACTAAACATTCGAGTAATCTTCTCTGATTTTTAGCACTAACATATTTAACGGCATTATTTTGTAAATCCTTAGACTTATTATATCCTTTACTAATTAAGTATTCTCGAATATAAAATTCATAAATAGCATCACCTAAAAAGGCATATGTAATGGCATTTTTCATATTATAATCCTCGCTTTTAAGGTATTCTACCACAATTATATAAATAATTGTTATTTATTTATGTTACTTGCTGCAATTATTCCATCATTGGCTGCTGTAACTAGTTGATATATATCTTTTTTTATACAATCTCCAATAGCATAAATATTTTTTATATTAGTATGACATTTTTGATCGACTAATAAGTAATTACCTGTTATATCTAAATTTAAATTTTCAAATAATTTTAAATTAGGGATTGATCCAATAGCTAAAAATAAGGCATCTATTTCATAATGATTCTTAGTAGTATCAATACTTTCTAACTTATCACTTCCATTAATCGAAGTTATTACTTCGTTATATATTACTTGAACATTACTAATATTACTTAATTCATCTATGCTTATTACATCAGCTTCTAAATCATTATCATTATTTATTAAATATACTTTCTTACAAATATTTTTTAAATAATTAACATCATGTAAGGCTTTATTGCCTCCACCAACAACTGCTACTGCTTTATCACGATAAAAATTTCCATCACACATAGCACAACTACTAATTCCATGACCCCATAGTTTTTGTTCATTTGGTAAATTTAATTTTTTTTGACTTCGTCCTGTTGCAATAACTAAATTTTTTGCTTGATAAGTATTATTAGTTGTAGTAACAGTAATAACATTTGATTCATTTGTTACTGATTTTATTTTTTCATTATAATATGTAATGTTATTAGCCTTTACTTGTTCCGATAAAGAACTTGCTAAATCTGGCCCAGAAATTTCTTTGATGCCAGGATAATTAGTTATCTTATCAATATAATTAAGCGTTCCCCCAATCATTCCTTCGTCAATTAAAACTACTTTTAAGCCTTTATTATTGGCATATATTCCACATGTTACTCCCGCTATTCCTGCACCTATTATTATTAAATCATTCATTTATTCACCTAAAATCTAATTTGCTCGTTTACCTTGTCACGGTAAAGATCTTCAAATTTACTTTTACGACTTAAAACCATAAATACTAATAATGCTATTACAAATAATGCAATCGATATTATTTGAGCCATTTTAAAGCCCCCTAACATTAAGGAATCAGTTCGCATTGCTTCAATAAAGAAACGTCCCACACTATAAAACATTAAATATACACATGTTAATTGACCTACTTTAAGATATTTATATCGTTTAATAATCAATAGTATAATAAATCCAAGTAAACACCATAAAGATTCATAAAGGAAAGTTGGTTGATAGTATATCCCTCCAATATTCATTCCTTCAATAATAAAATTTGGAATATGAAGTTTTTCTAGCGTACTAAGACTCGTTGCTGCCCCATGGGCTTCACCGTTAAAAAAGTTTCCCCATCGACCAATTGCTTGGCCTAAAATTAAAGGAACAGCAAAAATATCAGTCATTCGTAATATCCGGGCATTATATTTTTTACAATAAAGTAACATTGTAATAAATCCAGCGATAATACCACCATGGATGGCTAAACCACCCTCCCATACTTTGAATATTGATATAGGATCACTACTATATATACTAAAATTAAAAATAACATAGTATAATCTAGCTCCAATAAACCCAACTAAAATTGTCCAAAAAGACATGTTAAAAACAAAATCCCAAGGTAAATCGAATTTTTTACTTTCTAATTTAACATATATTAATCCAATTATTAATCCGATTAAAATTAAAAATGAATACCATTTTATTACCATAAAACCTAAATCAATCATTACTTCATTCATTAAATTTCACCTCTATATCATTATTATATCAATGTTTATTTCATTTTAAACATTTTTTTTTATCACATGTAAAAAGAAAGTCTATAAAACTTTCTTTAAGAATTCTCCCGTGTAAGATAATTTATTATTTGCTACTTCTTCAGGAGTACCAACCGCTACGATTGTTCCGCCACCATTACCACCTTCTGGTCCTAAATCGATAATATGATCAGCTACTTTAATAACATCTAAGTTATGTTCAATAACTAATACCGTATCACCATTATCAACAATCCGATTTAAAATGGTAATTAATTTTTTGATGTCATCGCTATGTAATCCCGTTGTTGGTTCATCAAGAATAAAAATACTTTTTCCCGTCGGTTTCTTTTGTAATTCTTTAGCCAGTTTAACTCGACCGGCTTCTCCACCAGATAAAGTAACCGCATTTTGGCCTAAAGTAATATAAGTTAAACCAACATCCATTAAAGTATCTATTTTACTTAATGCTTTAGGCATATTAGCAAATACTTCTTTGGCTTGACTAACACGCATATTCAATATATCAGCAATACTATAATCTTTAAATTTAACTGCTAGAGTCTCTTTGTTATATCTCTTTCCCCCACAAACGTCACAATTAACATATACATCAGGTAAGAAATGCATTTCTATTTTCTTAACCCCATCGCCTTGACAAGCCTCACATCGTCCTCCTTTTACATTAAAAGAAAAACGACTACGATCATAACCATGAATTTTTGCTTCTTTCATACT
>CAYPXM010000031.1:0-10435 GCA_964415015.1 uncultured Muribaculaceae bacterium
AATAGTATTTTTAATCAATAATGTGTAAATATATCATAATATTGTTGAATATATTTTTTTCCTTTTGTTATAATATATTTAGGAAAGTACAGGAGGATATTTATGGATTATAAATATACATCAAGAAGTGTAGAAGATACAATGGAAATAGCTCAAAACATAGAAAGTGAAAAGTTTCCTAATATGGTAATCTGTTTGGTTGGTGAATTAGGTAGTGGTAAGACTATTTTTGCCAAGGGATTTGCTGGTGCTTTAGGAATTGAAGAAAACATTACATCACCTACTTTTAATTTAGTTAAAGAATATAATACTGGTGAAATGGAACTTTATCACATGGATGTTTATCGAATTGAAGATAATGCTAATAATGTTGGGCTTAGTGACTATTTCAATAAAGGTGGTATTACCATTATTGAATGGAGTGATTTAATTACTGACATGTTACCAGAAGAACGCTTAGAAATTGTCTTCAAAGTAATTGATGAAGAAACTAGAATTTTAAAATTTATTCCATATGGAAAAGCATACGAAGATTTATGTAATTATGTTTTATAGAACTGTAATATGTTCTTTTTTTGTGGTAAAATACTTATTGGAGGTAGCTTATGTATAAATTATTTATAGATACACATTTTCTTGATTTAATAATTGTATTATATAAAGATGAATTAGTTGTGGATAAATTTACCCTTATTAACATTAAAAATCAAAGTGAACATCTTTTACTAAGTATTAATAACATGTTTCAACAGAATCGGCTTAAATATACCGATATAGCAGAAATTATTATTGTTAATGGTCCAGGTTCTTTTACTGGTGTACGTCTTGGGGTAAGTGTGGCTAAAACCATGGCTTATCTTGGTAACATAAAAATTAAGTGCATTTCCTCATTACAAGTTTTAGCAAGTCAAATAGACAAACCAAAATTTATTGTATCGGTTAAAGAAAATAATGGTTATTATATTGGAATATTTAATAATGATTTTATTAATCCTGAATATAAGTATTTAAAAAACAGTGAAATGGATACATATGTTACTAATAATATAATAGAAGAGGTTAATTTTATTGATTACGAAAAATTAATTAAAAAATGTGCGGATTTAAAAATTACTAACCCTCATTTGGTTAATCCTTTATATATAAAAGTAATTGAGGTGCAAAATGGTAAGAAAAGCAAAACAGAGTGATATTTCTGCAATTAACGATCTAGGATTGTTAATAAATAATAAATTTTGTGAATTATTTAATATGGGTGATATATTAGAAGAACAAATATCCCTTGTAACAGTTTATGAATTAGATAATAAAGTAGTGGGTTTCTTACATGTTACTATTTTATATGAAACCGTGGATATTATTAATATTGCTGTTGATCCTGAATATCAAAGACGTAATATTGCTTACTTATTATTGGATGATTTAATTAGTTCATTAGATAAACAACAATATATTACTTTAGAAGTAGCAAATAATAATATCGCCGCTATTAAATTATATGAGAAATTTGGTTTTGAAATAATCAATACACGTAAGATGTATTATCAAGGTGGTATTGATGCATATGTGATGGGAATGAAGATAAATGAAAAATGATGTTTATATATTAGCAATTGAATCATCATGTGATGAAACAAGTATGGCAATAGTAAAAAATGGTCATGAAGTGGTAGCACATGTAATTAATACGCAAATGGCTACCCATGCGTTATATGGTGGTGTAGTTCCCGAAATAGCATCGCGGATGCATACCGAAGCTATTACTTATGTATTGGAAGAATTATTTAACCAAACTGATTTAAAAATTGAAGATTTGAATGCTGTAGCGGTTACTTATGGACCCGGTTTATTAGGTAGTTTATTAGTTGGTGTAGAAGTAGCTAAAACGATATCTTTTATGTATGATTTACCGTTAATAAAGGTAAATCATATGGCTGGTCATATTTATGCTAATAATATTGATAATAATATGTCTTATCCGCTTATCGCTTTAGTAATAAGTGGGGGACATACTAATTTAATCAAGATGGTAGATGATTATCATTTTGAAGTATTAGGTATGACCTTAGACGATGCGATTGGTGAAGCATACGATAAAGTAGCGCGTATTATGGGTCTAAACTATCCAGGTGGTCCTAATATTGAAAAAATGGCTTTAAGTGGTAATAATAATTATCCCCTTCCAACTCCTCTTTTAGATAGCAGTTATAATTTTAGTTTTAGTGGTCTAAAAAGTGCAATTTCTAATTTAGTGAATAAAGAATTAAATAAAGGTAATTCGATTAATAAATGTGATTTAGCATGTAGTTTTCAAACCGTAGCGGTAGAACTATTAGTTCGTAAAACAAAAAAAGCTTTAGAGGATACTAACATTAAAAATTTGATTATTGCTGGTGGAGTTTCAGCTAATAATTATATTAAAAATGAAATGACCAAAATTTGTAATGAATTAGGTGTATCTTTACATGTGCCATCAAATATTTATTGTACGGATAATGCGGCCATGATTGGGGCGGCTGCTTATCCTCTTTACAAAGCCAAAGATTTTACTGATTTATCTTTAAATGCAAATAGCAGTGCGGAAATCTTTTAGTTGATAAATATTGATTTTTATGTATAATAAAAGTAGATAAAGAGGCGGATAATATGAACAATAAACAATTATTTCGAAGTATATTACTAATTGTATTGGTTTTAGCAGTAGGAATTGGAATTGCTTATTCATATGCCTATTTTAGTCCCGTAACGATTGGAAATGGTAATACGAATAGTATTACAGCTGCTAATTTCTCAGTTGATTTTGCAACTAGTCGTTATATATCCAATTTAAGCGGAACTCTAATTGATGATAATTTACGTAGTACTAGTGCTGAGCATACTGATTTTACTGTAACACCAACTGGAAATGTAAATATAAAATATGATATCTATTTATCTAGTATAAGTATTTCTAATAATTTAAAATCAAGTTACTTAAAATGGGAATTACTTGAAAATAATATCGTAATTAATTATGGTAATTTTTCAGATATTGGATCAGCAACACAGTTAAAACTTAATACAGATATAATTACATCATCAAGTGCTAAATCTTATGTATTACGACTATGGCTAAGTAGTAGTACGGCTAATCAAAATAGTTTACTAAATGGAACATTTAGTGCTAAAGTAAAAGTTATATCAGCCAATAATTAGTATATTTAGGTGGGTTATGGAAGAAAATATAAAAAAATTAGAAAAGTACTGTATGTTACTTGAAAAAGATGAAAAAAGAAAAGCAAAAACGATTAAATATTTAGAGGGTATTAATTTTGATTATGAGTTTAAACAAGATGAAATAATTAATAATATTAATTTTCAGAATAATACTTCTTTAAAAAGTGAAGTTATAGCATGTATTATTAGGTTTTTAATTATTACAATTTTAATATTAGTTATCCCTTCAATCGTATTAACTTTAAAGAGTGGATATTTAATGTATTTGTTAACTGGTATTTCACTTTCAGTTGGTGTAAGTGGATTATCTGGTATTATTAGTGGAACATTGTATAAAACATATACTAAAGAGATGGATATTAATAGTTCACATATTGAAGATTATGCAGTAAAAATTCAAATGAATAAAGACCGGATAAAATATTATGAGCAAATAATTAAGAAAAATCGGGTTTATCGAAATTTAATAAATAATGTTTTAGAAGAAATAAGGAATAATAATTTATTAGAATATATTAATCTTGAGGAATTGGAAAAAGAAGTAAATTATACGATTAACCAACCGATTAACAATTCTGAAGAAATAAAAGAATATATATTAAAAATGACTAATCAATGATATTTGATTAGTTTTTTGTTATTTTACAAATAAATAGTGACATGTTATAATAAATAAGATAGAAACCAGGTGAAAAGATGAAAAAAGTATTAGTTATTGGTGCAGCTGGAAATATTGGACTTGAAACTATTAAATATCTTTTAAGTGAAGGTAAATATGAAATAACAGCACTAGATTTACGTAATCATCGTACTTTTAAAAAATTAAAAAAATATCGAAAAAGAATTAATATTGTTTATGGTGATGTTAATGATCGATTGCTTATCGATAATTTAATTAGCGATCATAACATTGTTATGTTTTTATCAGGAGTTATTCCACCTCTTAGTGAAATTAAAAAAGATATCGAAAAAGATATTGAATACAATGGTTTAAAAAATGTTATAAGGGCAATTAATGCCTATAATCCAAAATGTCATTTATTTTTTACTAGTTCTACAACAATTTATGGATGTAGTAAAGAACAAATAAATGAAAAAAGTGATATTGTCATTAATGAATTTGATAATTATGGTAATATAAAGTTAATGTGTGAAAAGATTATTGCCAAACATTTAAGTAATTATACGATTTATCGCTTACCTTTGGTAGTTGGTGATTTTGTTAATGATTATCCAATTTATAACATTAAGGCTTTAGGGGAGATTGAACTAATTACTAATCGCGATTGTGCTTATGGTTTAGTTAGTAGTATTGTTAATATCAATAAATTAAATAAGAAAACATATAATATGACAGGTGGAATTAATTTTAGAACTACGGTTAATGATTATTTAATTGATATATTATCAATATATGGATTAAGTTTTAGATATTTATTTACTAGGTTATTTATACCTAAGAATATATACCTTCATACGTATAATAATACCGAAGTTTTAGACAGTTTATTACATTTTCGTACAGAAACTTATGTTTCATATAAAATACGCTTAAAACGCTCAAAAATGTATAATAAAAGGTTTTTAGCAAGATTAATTGCTAAACCTTTAATATTTATGAAAAAGAAAAGGGGATAAAATGAAAGCACTAGCACTAGAAGGTGGGGGTGTAAGAGGCTCATATCAGGTTGGGGCTTATGAAGCTTTAATTAAATTAGGATATAAATTTGATTGTGTAGCAGGTACTTCTATTGGCGCATTAAATGGGGCTTTAATTGCAAGTAATCAATTCGATGATTTAAAACGATTATGGCAAGATATGGATATTGGTTATATATTTGATCTACCGAAGGATTTAGTTGATAACGTAAATAATAAAAAATTTAACATGGAAGTTGTAAAAGATGTTTTTGGGATTATTAAAAACAAAGGTATTAATATGACTAATTTAAAAAAGACATTAAAAGATACCTTAAATGAAGAAGCTTTTTTTAATAGTAAAACTGATTTTGCTTTAGTTACTATAAAAAGAAAAAATTTAGAACCAGTAAGAGTCTTTAAAAAAGATATTCCCAAAGGATTAGTTACTGATTATATAATTGCTAGTTGTTCACTACCAGTTTTTAAACGAGAAAAAATGATTGATGATAACTTTTATATAGATGGAGGTTTTCATGATTTATGCCCAATCTCGTTATTAGTAGAAAAAGGTTATAACGATATTATCGCCATTAGAGTTAATGGAATTGGGGTATTTCGTAAAGTAGATAAGAAAAATACTAAAATAATTAACATTGAGCCTTCAAGACCTTTAGGTTCAATATTATGTCTTGATCATGAAAAAATACTAGATAATATTAAAATGGGATACTATGATGTAATGCGAAAATTTAAGTTATATGATGGATATCGTTATTTATTTAAAAGTAATGGTATCACTTTATTTAAAACTTTAAATCGACGGATTAAAAAAACTGAGTATCGGCGTATAAAATCATTTTTTAATACTAATGATGAAAAAGAGACAATTATTAAAGCTATTGAGTATATGATGGAAAAGGATAAAATGAATTATTATGAGTTATATGGACTATATCACACTTTAAAAATAATTAAAAAAAATCATAAAGAAGATCATTTTATTGCTAATTATATTCGAAAATTAAAAATATTTTAGGTTACTTAAGTAACCTTTTTATTTTTATTAATTAAAGTACTTTTAATGGTGACAAAAGTGTATTATAATGTATGTATAGTAGGGATTCATATGAAAAAAAGATATTTGTTAATAAGTATACTATTAATATTAATTATTGTCGTGGTAGGGAGTACCTATGCATTTTTTAATATTCAAAAAAATATGGGTTCAAATACGGTAAGTATTATATCAAAAACTTTAAAACTAGAATTTAATGATGGACCAGAACTAGATTTTGATGGTTTATTACCAGGGGTTTCGTTAATTAAAACATTTAGTATTGAAAATACAAATAGTGGTACTTTTTATTATAATATTAATTTGATAGATGTAATTAATGAACTTTCAAGAAAAAGTGACTTAGTATATACCATAACTAGTACAAATGATGGTGCAGTAATTAGTGAAACAACATTTTTAAGTAGTGATGGAAGACTTGCAAGTAATATTGAAATACCTTCAGGAGTTACACAAGAATATACATTAACAATTCGGTATAAAAATCTCAATGAAGATCAAAGTATAGATATGAGTAAAACAATATCTGGAACTATCGAAATTACTGAAGGAGTTAAAACCTATAACTTAACTGGTATTGCATATGATAATAATGGTGATATCTTAACAAGTGGTTATGTTGAAGTACATAGTGATGTAATTAGAACTCCAATTAATAGTGATGGAACATTCTTACTAGAAAAAGTACCAGTTGGAGAACATACTATATCAATATTAAGTAGTACAGAAGAATTAATTAGTGAAGATAATTTTAAATTAGAAAAAGCTACAACTGTTAATATAGAAAATAATGAAATAACAAGTGATGAAGAGAATAAAACACTTACAATATCATTAGAGAGAAAAGCAAGTGACAATGTAGAAATAAAATTACTAGGTAATTTATATACAGCAAATATAATAGTTAATAATGGTTTTACAACATTAAATACCTTATCAAGTTATGCTAATATGAAAACCACAACTGCAACTATTTCAAATGAAGAACATTATCATTATAAAGATGTAATATGTACCAATGGACAAACATTAACCATAAATAATAATCAAATATATATAAGAAATATAACCAGTAATACAACATGTACGATTAATTATGAAATTGATACTCATACTGCTTCATTTATAGTAACAAATGGAACTGTAAGTGATAATAGTGAAACAGTTTCTTATAATGGTAATATTGAAATAGAATTGTTTCCAATAAGTAACTATAATTTTGATAGTATTGTTTGTACAAATAATCAAGTTGGATCTTTTAATAATAAAATTCTTATTAGAAATTTAACATCCGATACAGTTTGCACTATCATTAATAAACAATATTTATGGAATTATAATTATACTGGAGATAGTCAAGAATTTATTCCTTCGAGAAATGGAAGATATAAAGTAGAGCTATGGGGTGCGAGCGCCACTGGTAAATTTACATATTTTTATGGTGGTAATGGTAGCTATACTAAAGGAGAAATTAATTTGTCAGAAGGCCAAAAATATTATGTATATGTTGGTAAATTAGGAATGGATGAAAGTATTACTACTCCTTATGGTACTTTATCATTTAATGGCGCGTCAGGAGGAAACTATACATGTTATGATTATAACAATGGAACTTATGCTTATAATTTTTATGGCGGAAGCGCAACGGATATCAGAATTATTGGTGGACAGTGGTCAAACTTTAATTCATTAAAATCACGTATAATGGTTGCTGCAGCAGGTAGTAGTGGGAACCAATTTGAAAGTGGAGCACCCGGCGGTGGATTAAACGGATATAGTGGTAAAAGTGGTACTGGAGCTACACAAACATCAGGAGGCGGATTATCTTCTGGAGGATTTGGATACGCTGGCATACCATCTTATAGTGGTAATCATTGCTCCAGCAATATTCAAATAGGAGCAAGCAGTGGTTATTATGGTGGTGGTGCATCGAATCTTAGCACTCCTGATTCTGGAATGTATGCGGCTGGTTCAGGCTCATCATTTATTTCTGGTCATAACGGATGTAATGCCATCAGTTCCCTATCAACAGTTGATAATATTATTCATACAGGAAGTGCAAATCATTATAGTGGAAAAGTATTTACTAATACATTAATGATTGATGGAGCCGGATATAAATGGACTAATAATAAAGAATCATTAGTCCAAATGCCAAAACCTGATGGAACAAAATACGAAAGTGGTTTTGGACACACTGGTAATGGTTATGCTAAAATTACTTATATCGGTGAATAAAGGTTATTAATATAACCTTTTTTTAATGGAGTTATCCACCTTGACAAGTAAGCCGGGGGGGGGGTATACTTATTATAATTAGGAGTAGTCTATGGCAAGATTAAAAAGATTTAATCTTCATAGTAAAAATAAGTGGTTCGGGATAATGGTTATTACTCTCGGGCTATTCATTTTATGTGGGATTATTTATTCCAGTACTTATGCTCTTTATAAAATTGAAAAAAAATATGATTTAATTGGTTCTTTAATTGGTAGTTTTACCTATGAATATACTTTAAATTATAATACTAATGGTGGTAGTGTATGTAATTCTAAAACTATTACTTATAATGAATCATTAGGTACTTTATGTGCTCCCACTAAAACTGGATATGAATTTTTGGGTTGGTTTGATGGTAATGAGGAAATTACTGATGAAACGGTATTAGATACTCGTAATGATATTAATGCAGTGGCTAGGTGGAGTACAAATTGTAATTATAATGTTAATCAAACATGGACGATTGGATATACTGGTAGTGAAAGTGAATTTATTTTTCCATGTAATGGAGAATATGAAATTGAACTATGGGGTGCAGAAGGTGGTGCTTCGTCTTTAAGTAATGGTGGTAAAGGTGCTTATGCCAGTGGTATTATTAACTTACTTAAAGATGAAACATTATATTTTAATGTTGGTGGTAAAGGAAAAAATGGTGGTACTACTTCAAATTTCACTCCAGTTAGTGCATATAATGGTGGTGGTGGTGGAAGTGATACTTCACAGACATTACCAGTAAATAACTCACCATATGTATCTGCTGGTGGTGGTGGAGCTACTGATGTAAGAACCGTAAAAAAATCTACTGCAACGCGTCAAAAATATCGTTACATTAGAGATTATGCAAATGGAAGTAATACTAATAATCTAAATCATTGGCAAGAAATTCAAGTGTTTGATGTAAATGGGGATTTAATTAGTGATACGGCTACAGTAAGTTCATCAAATACTCCTGCTGCCAATTTTGGGATAGGAAATGTTAATGACAATACAATGAGCTATTGTTCAATAAATGCTAATAGTAATTTAGCATGGGTGGAGTTAGATTTAGGTGCTGAGTATGAAATAGGATATATTCGAATTTGGCATTATTATGATGGAAGAATATATAATAACACTAAAACAGTATTATATAATGGTACAAGATCAGTTACTTACACGGCTTATGATTCAGCAGTATCGGGTACATACCAAGAACCGCGAACTGGAAAAATTTATTATATTGAATCACCATCTGGTATTAATAGCCGAATTATGGTTGCAGCCGGTGGTGGTGGTGGTGGATATTCATCTACTGCTGGTTATGGTGGAGCTTTAATCGGAGCTGATTCTGGAAATTCCGGAGGATCTGTTGGATCAACATATGGATCACGAGGAGCAACTCAAATTGCTCCAGGTGCACCAATTGCAGGTACAACCTCGGGTTCGGGAACATCTTATATGGGATTTTATGGTTCATTTGCTTATGGAGCTGGCGGTACAACGGCTATTCACCCATCAGGTGGTGGTGGCGGTGGCTACTATGGTGGAACTGGAGGTTCCGCTGGAGATGCAGGAGTTGGTGGTTCATCTGGTTCAGGCGGTTCATCTTACATAAGTGGATATTTAGGAGCAGTAGCTATTACTTCTGCTACTAATCAAAGTCCTAGAACTGGTAATAATGGTGATATTTGTTCTATGGAGAATGCTACTCAAAATGCTCTATGTTCATATCACTATTCAAATAAATTCTTTGATAATACCGAAATGATTGCTGGAAATAGTAGCATGCCAAATTGGAATGGAAATAATACTATTGTTGGTAATACTGGTAATGGCTATGCCAAAATAACCTTAAGTAAAGTTTATGATGACTATATATTAACTTATAATAATAATGGTGGAACGGGATGTTCTTATAAAGAAATTATCTATAATCAAGCTTATGTGACTTTATGTACTCCTAAAAAAACAAATGCTATTTTTGTTAAGTGGGTTGATTCATCTGGTAATACCGTAACTAGTAATACAGTATTAAATAGTATGAGTAATAAAACTATTACTGCAATTTACAGTGAACATTTTAAATATACTGGTTCATATCAAGCTTATACAGTACCAATAAGTGGCACTTATCAAGTAGAATTATGGGGTGCTAGTGGAAGAGTTTCTACTGGTACTAAGGGTAAGGGTGCTTATACCAGTGGCCAACTAAATATGACCGCCGGTGAAACATATTACATATATGT
>CAYPXM010000032.1:0-9246 GCA_964415015.1 uncultured Muribaculaceae bacterium
CGGTTGAGATTACAATAAATAAAAAAATATCACTAAAATAGTGATATTTTTTTAAGCACGACTAGAATAGCTACCATCTTTAGTCGAAATAATTATTTTTTCCCCATTTTCAATAAATAATGGAACGCGAACATTATAGCCAGTTTCAATTTTAGCATCTTTCATTGCATTATTAGTGGTATTACCTTTAACCGCTGGTTCACATTCAACAATTGTTACTTCAACCTTTTCTGGTAAAGTAATACCAATTATTTCACCTTCATAATAATCAATCATAATTTCTAAGTTCTCAATTAAATACTTTACGTTATCTCCTAATTGACTTACTGGAATCTCTGCTTGTTCATAAGTATTATTATTCATAAATACATAAGTGTCTCCACTTGCATACAAATATTGCATTGCTGTTTTATCAATATGAGCTTTCTCTAACTTAATACCAGAATTAAATCGTTCTTCGGTAATAGAACCAGTTCTTAAATTCTTTAATTTAGCATTAACGAATGCTGCTCCTTTACCTGGTTTAACATGACCAAACTCAAGAACTTGATAAATATTTCCATCCATCTTGATTGTCATACCATTTTTAATATCATTAACATTAATATACATATTATATCTCCTTTAAATAAAAAAATAATTATCTAATTATTTTTTTTCTCTTTGAACAGTGTGTTTATTACAATTAGGACAATATTTTTTAATTTCTATTTTATCTGTAGTATTCTTTTTATTCTTTACAATAGGACGTCTAGTAATGGTATTACATTCCGTACATTTAATATCTACATATATTCTATTTTCGTTTTTTGCCATAAAAATTTACGCCTCCTTTAATAAGTTCACATGTATTATATCAAACATTTACTATTTTTCAAACAAAATTTTAGCGACATTCTTACTTATTTTACTATTTATTGGTGCAATGTAATCAGTTTTACCTTCATAATGACTTACATCTGGGGTAATAATTACAATCGAATACTCCGGATTACTTGCTGGAGCATACATAACACTTGTTGAAGTAATAGTCTTCGTATCATTAATTAAATCACCATTAGTATCAATAAATGATTCACTAGTACCAGTTTTTCCGGCTGGATCATATTCTTTTTTCATATAACCACGCCCTGTTCCAATCGTTAATACTTCCTTAAAGCCCGATTGTATTCGGGATATATTTTCCTCACTAATATTTACTTTATTTAAACTAATTACTTCATTACTAAGTAATAATTCATTATTCTTACTAATATGATTCATTAAACTTAATTGAATACGATTACCATCATTAGCAATCGTATTAATATACTGAGTTAATCCTAAAGCCGTATAAGTATCATATTGACCAATTGAAAGATTAAGTAATAAATCACTAGCTATTTTTTTACCAGTAATACCAGTATATTCATCATTAATATCAATTCCTGTTTTAGTTCCTAAACCATACTCCTTAAAAGTATTACGATATCGTAAAAAATCTTCATCACTTACCTTTAGTAACATATTATTTTTATACTTATTACCTGTTGATTTAATAGCAGTAATAAATTGATAATAATTACTTGACCAAGTTAAGGCTTTAATATCATCTACTAATCCTAATCGTTTAAAAGAACATTTAGCTGGTACATTATATAATTTAACACAACTATCATTAATCTTTTTACCCGGAATAATTAAATTATTCTGATATCCAACAGTCATACTAGCACCCTTTATAACACTACCAGGAATAAAACTTTTACTAAAAATATCAGTAGTTATATTTTTAAACACCGGCGTATTAGAATAATTATTTAATAACTCAATTCCTACCATCGATTTAATTGCTCCAGTTTTAGGATTACTAATAATTATATATGCTTTATTAAAATATTCAGTATTTTTTAATTTCTTTAAAGATACTAATTGTTCTTTTAACATTTCTTCTAATTCTAGTTGTAATTCAATATCAATTTCTAACGTCAAATCAGCCCCTTTTTCTCGTGGTTTAACCTCTTTTAAGGAGTAATCCATATTTACTTCATAAATAGCCCTCTTACCCGCTAAAAATGATTCATAATAAGATTCTAAATAACTTGTTCCTACCTTATCACTAAGAATATAACCTTGTGTTAAAAAATCATTTAATTGTTTTTTCGGAATATTACCAATACTTCCCATAATTTGATTAATATATGAATCATATAGATAAGTTCGTTTATAAGTAATAATATTTATTATTCCAGGAATATTAGAATCCATAATTGTTTGATATAAATCATCACTAACATTTTCAATAATTATTTTATTAGAAAACCGAGTACCTTTATTCATCAAATAATAAATATATGCAATATTACAATCTTTATCACTTAAAACACTTAACATTTCATCGGTAATACGCCCTTTTTTTCGTTCATTAATAACATCAATAGTTAATTTTCTTTTTTGTAATAATTGATATTCATTATCACTAATTAAATCCCTTGTTTTAGTTGGATAAAGTAAGATGTAATAATCTTTTAATATTTCTTTATCGACATTAGTAAAATTAGTATACTGACTTAAGGCCTGAGCAACATCTAATAATTTTATTCCTTTTTGATAAGCAAAACCAATATTATTAACTTTCGTACTGGTTACTAATAAATTTCCCTTAACATCATAAATATCACCGCGCGGAGAATCACCAAATGAGACAATGTTATTAGCTTTTTTCTCTAGTAATTCATTATAGTGATCATGATTCTTAATATATGAGTATAAACTAACATTTAAAAGAATAAATATTAAAATTAAAAAAGATAAGGATAAATAATAGGTTGTTTTTTGCATATATTCCACCATTATTTAGTATTTCTTTTATGAGTAATTTCATACAATATAATAGGTGATTTTTATGTATAATATAATAGAAAAATATGTTAATAAACTAAGTATTAATGATATTAATACTTTTTTAACTAGTAAAATGATTAATCTATCTGAAAGTGAACTAGAATTTGCTTATTCGTTCATTAAAAAAAATTGGGCGAGCGTCGTTAGCAATCCCCAATTACTAAATTTTGATCGATTTAATAATAAGTTTAGTAGTAATAATTTAATGAAATTAAAAAAACTGTTTAATGAATATTTAACTAAATATCAACAGTTTTTATAATATCTTCATATAAGGAGGAATTAAAAGTACCTCCTTTTAACATGGCAATTTCTTCTTTATACGGTGAGATCGATTCTTTATCATTCATTTTAACATAAGGAGTTTCTAATATTTTAGGTACGTCTGTTAATAATTCATTATTTAATATATTTAATAGATTATCAAATCCAATCGTACCATAGCCGATATTTTCATGGCGATCTTTATGACTTCCACAAACATTTTTACTGTCATTTAAATGCACACATTTGACTTTATCAATCCCAATAATTTCATCTAATTGTTTTAAATATAAATCAAATTGAGCAATATTTATTCCGGCATCATTTAAGTGACATGTATCAAGGCATATGCCAATTTGATTTTTTTTAGTTACGCCATCAATAATAGCTTTTAATTCTTCTAGATTAATACCACATTCACTGCCTTTACCTGCCATTGTTTCTAATAATATAGTTACACTATCATTATCCGCTAATATATTATTTATCCCCAAAGAAATAGCATTTAAAGCCATCTTTCGGTCTAATTTTAAACTAGAACCAGGATGGATTACCAAATATTTAAGGCCTAATTGTTCTACTCTTAACACTTCTTTTTTTAAAAAACTAATACTAAAATTATATTTTTCTGCTTCTAAATAATTAGCTAAATTAACAATGTATGGAGCATGAACGATAACATGTTCAATCTTAATATTGTTTTCTTTTAGTAATTCATGAGCCTTCAATTTATATAACTCATTTATTGTTCCCCGCATCGTATTTTGTGGTGCTCCGGTATAAAACATTAAAGCATTTGCCCCATAACTAAGAGCTTCATTTATACTTCCAACCATTTGTGTATCACGAAATGATACATGACTTCCTATAATCACTTCTATCACCATTATTATTATCTCAAGAAATAAAAAAAAACTCAAGGTTAAGCTTGAGTTTAATATGGTGAAACATCGGGTTGAGCAGTTGCACTTGGACAATCAATATCAACCGCAGTAGCTTTTACACTACTAGCATCATACTTAGCTGATTTATCATTACTAGATGCAGTACTACTAATATAATATTTTCCTTTTTTAAATCCTGTTACATAAGTTATTGTTTCTTTACCATTAGCATCGATACTTTTTTTAATATAAACATAACCTTCTACTTCATCTTTTTTCTTATCTAAATAACCTTTATCAATTAATTTATCTACGGTAAAACAGTTATATTGTTTAGTTACTCCTTCAGGTAAAGTCTGTAACATTAAATCACTATAAGCTGTTTGGGCTATTTTTACTATTTCAGTTGCTTCAACCGCAAATGAATTACGACGAGCTTTTTCCATCATTTGAGTAACTTTTGGCATTGCTAGTAATATTAATACCGCTAAAACAACAATTACCGCTAATAATTCGATTAAAGTAAAACCATTTTTCTTTTTCATAACTATTTCTCCTTTTATTCTGCTAATGCAGTTGAACCACCAGGACAAGCCCCAGTTCCAAATGTAGAATCATTAAGTTTAGTAACAGTCTCAGCATCAAATTTACCTTGACCATCACTTTGAATAATCATATAGTCACCTTTTTTAATTTTGACATCAATTTTAAATTCTTCACTTGTATCAGAAATAGTTTTTTTCAAATACACATATCCAGTTAACTCATTTTCTTTTTTGTCTAAGTATCCTTTACTAATTAATACTGATACGGGGAAGCAATCAGCTGCTCCGTTAGACATTTGAATATCGCTATAAGCCGTTTGGGCAACTTTAACAATTTCAGTTGTCTCGACTGCAAACGAATTACGACGTGCCTTTTCCATCATACTTGTAACTTTTGGCATTGCTAGCAATATTAATACCGCTAATACAACAATTACTGCTAATAATTCAATTAATGTAAATCCCTTTTTATTATTCTTCATAAGATTATTATCCACCTATTCTATAAAAGTATTATAGCGAATAATTGCGTAGTTATCAATACCTAAATTATCATTTTTAAAGTAATTTACATTAATTTAAAGCATCTAGTATACTATTTACGGTAGATATGCCATCAATCACATTATTAATTTTATCACTTGCCCTTAATTTGTATCTATCTTTCATTGCTTCCATAAATATTTTATAATTATCACTCTTCCGATTTAATAACTTATAATACTCCGAGTTTTCCCTTAAATACTGACGGATTTTTTTGTTTTCGCGAAATTTATCTAATAATTTTTGTTCCATATTAATCCTCAAAGAAATTATTTAAATTATTTGGTTTTTTCACAACTGTCTTGGTATTTTTAGCAACATCAGCTGCTTTTCCAGCCGTAAAACTTTCAATAAAACCTAATGCTTTTTGGGCGTTATTAATATGTTTTTCAATATTATTAATATCAACTTTCTTTATGATGTTACCTAATGTGTTAAAATCAAACTTACTACTCCGCTCAGTATGTAAATAAGGTTCCCATGCACTTTCGGATGGCCCATAAATATCATATATTTCATAGTACTTTTGCCAAGTAGCATTCCCCGCATTAATATTTTTTAATAACTCGGGATGACTACGGGCAAAAGCTTTAAATTCTGCTTTTTTATCCATAAAAAATCACCTACCATATTATATGTTTGGTAGGTGTAAACTATTATAATTTAAAGTCATCTAAGAAATCATCAATCGTAAGTGATACTGGCTCACTACTTTCATTAATTACTTCTTTTTCTTTTTTTACAATATTCTCATTTTTTATTTCTTCTAATGAAGTTTTAACAAATACTTCATCAATTGGATATTTAGAAATATTAGAACCAGTACTAATTAAATCCATTATTGGAATTTCACTATTTTTTATTTCACATATTTCACTAGCAATTTTCAAACACATAATATCATGCATTTTCGTTACTAATGCTTTAATAACATAATAAGTACTAGTCTTTACTTTTTTAAGTAATAAACTTCCTCTTTTAGCCCGATTACTTAATTCTAAATCACTTATTCTAAGTCTTTTAGCAGTTTTATTATTAGTAATAATATTTAAGTATTCACTATCACTTTGATAACTTAATCCCGCTACAACAAAACTATCTTTTAAGTTAATTCCTTTTACTCCACTAGCCTTTATTCCCACAATAGGAATTTCTCCACTCGAATAATTTAAATAATAACCATTATTAGTAACTAATAATACTTTACCATAATCTTTAGTAACACTGATTAATTCATCATCGGCTTTTAATTTCATCGCCGTCATTGGCTTACTATATCTGCTTACTTGGAATTCACAAATACTACTACGCTTAATCATTCCTAATTTCGATACTAATATTATTTCTTCTTTCGTATTAGTAAATACCATTGAACCAATTATTTTCTCATTTGGAGCAATACTAACAATATTACTTACATGTTTTCCTAATTCTTTATATTTTACATCTACAATAGCATGAACTGGAATAAATAAGTAATTACCTAAATTAGTAAATAACATTATCTTATCTAATGTATTTAAACTATATTTACCAATAACGTAATCTCCTGGTTTGAGAGTCGTTTCTTCATTTTCACTAGCCATATAAGACTTAAGACTTACTCGTTTTAAATATCCTTCATTAGATACAATAACTACAACATTTTCTTTTGGAATCATCTCTTGTAAATCGATTTTTATTTCTGCTATTTCATCACGAATTTCAGTTCTTCGTGGATTAGCATATTCCTTCTTAACTTCTTTTAATTCTTGTTTCATTCGATTAAATAAAGCCTGTTCATTACTTAATATTAATTCTAAACCAGCAATTATTTTATTTAATGTATTTTGTTCTTCAGTTAAGGCTAAAACATCGGTATTCGTTAAACGATATAATTGTAAATTAACTATGGCCGTTGCTTGTTCAAGGGAAAAATCAAAAGCCTTAATTAAATTATCAATCGCATCTGTTTTACTTGTACTTTGTCTAATAGCATGAATTACTTCATCTAAAATTGATACCATTTTTAATAGACCAATTACTAAATGTAATCGTTCTTTAGCTTTCTTTAAGTCATATTGACTACGACGTATTATAACTTCTTTTTGATGCGCAATATAGGCATCTAATATTTCTAAAATGCCGACGCATTTAGGACGACGATTAACAATTGCAATCATATTAAAATTATAATTAATTTGTAATTCGGTATTTTTAAGTAAATAATTCATCACCATTTCTGGATTCGTATCTTTTTTTAATTCAATTGATATCTTAATTGCATTAAAGCGATCAGTTTCATCTAATACTTCAACAATACCATCAATTTTTTTATCCGTTTTAATATCTTGAATTTTTTTAATTAATCCTTGTTTTAATACATCATATGGAATTTCACTAATTATAATAAAGTCTTTACCTTTAATCTTTTCAATTTGGTATTTAGCTTTAATAATAACTTTTCCACGGCCCGTTTTATAAGCACTTTCAATTCCATTTTTTCCTTCTAAGATTGCTCCAGTTGGAAAATCAGGTCCTTTTACAATATCCATAATCGTTTCTAATCGACAATTAGGATTATCAATCCGTTTAATTGTTGCATCAATTACTTCACCTAAATTATGAGGTGGAATATTTGTTGCATAACCAGCCGAAATACCAGTTGCCCCATTTACTAGTAAATTGGGAAAATTAGCTGGTAATACCGTTGGTTCCAATTCCGTATCATCGAAAGTATAAGTCATTTCGACACAGTCTTTGTTAATATCTTTTAACATAACGTTAGCTAGTTTTGATAATCGTGCTTCGGTATAACGCATAGCCGCAGCTCCATCACCATCAATACTACCATTATTACCTTGCATATCAATAAACTTTTCCCGCATTTTCCAGGTTTGTGACATTCGTACCATCGCATCATAAATACTGGAATCTCCATGGGGATGAAAACTACCCATAATATACCCAACACTTTTAGCACATTTTTTAGTTGGTTTATCATATGTATTATGATCTAAATACATCCCATATAAAATTCGTCGTTGAACCGGTTTTAATCCATCTCTTACATCCGGTAAAGCTCGATCTTGAATAATGGCTTTTGAATATCTTCCAAAGCGATCACCCATTATTTCTTCTAACGAATAATCATATATTTTTTCAATTAATTCATTTTTACTCATCTACTACCTCCGGAAATTATCTTCTAAGGTGAAATCAACATTTTCTTCAATCCACTCTTTACGAGGTTCAACATGATCACCCATTAAAACGCGAACCCGTTTTTCGGCTAAAGCAGCATCAGTTATATTTACTTTAATTAAACTTCGGTGTTCTGGATCCATAGTTGTTTCCCATAATTGGTCGGCATCCATCTCACCAAGTCCTTTAAATCGCTTAACCGTATATGAGCCCTTAATCTTTTTTCGTTCTTCTTCTAATTCTTCATCAGTATCAATATAATAATGGTTTTTACCAGTTACGATTTGATAAAGTGGCGGATTAGCAATAAATAATCGACCCGATTCTATTAAAGGACGCATAAAACGATAAAAGAAAGTAATTAATAATATTTGAATATGAGCCCCATCATCATCGGCATCGGTCATAATAATTACTTTTGCGTAATTAGACTCATCAGCACAGAAATCAGCCCCGATTCCAGCTCCAATAGCATGAGCAATAGCATTTAATTCCTCATTACTATTAATATCATTGGTACTTGCCTTTTCACAGTTTAATACTTTACCACGAAGTGGTAAAATAGCTTGAAAACGATTATCTCGTCCAGTTTTTGCACTACCACCAGCAGAATCTCCTTCAACTAAGAATAACTCATTTTTAGTTTTATCTTTACCACTAGCAGTTGTTAATTTACCATTTAAAGCACGATCTTTTAAATTTTTACCCTTACCATTACGAGCCAATTCACGCGCTTTTCTTGCGGCTTCTCTCGCTAATTTACTCTTGGCTGCTTTTTCAACAATATTTAAAGCAATTTCTTTATTCTCTTCTAAAAAGAATTTTAAATTTTCATAAGTAATACTTTCGGTAATACTTCTAGCTTCAGGAGTACCAAGTTTACCTTTAGTTTGGCCTTCAAATTGTAATAAATTTTCTGGAATTCGTAAATTAATGACAGCGGA
>CAYPXM010000033.1:0-8858 GCA_964415015.1 uncultured Muribaculaceae bacterium
TTTAGGAGATAAGTTTGATACCAGTAAAGTAACTGATATGTCTGGCATGTTTAATGGTACAGGAGCTACAAGTCCAGTATTTAATTTAACTTTAAATTTAACTAACGAGTCTGCATTATCGTCTTTAAATTATAATAATATATTTTATGGTGTTGCTAGAAATTCAACTACCGGAGGAATAACCGTAAATTACAGTAGTGCACTAGCATCTCAAATAGATAAATTAATAGCTACAAAAAATGAAGGTAAAGTATATAAAGGGGTTCAATTGCCAGATTAAAAAAGAGTATCTCATTAAGAAGAGATATCCTTTTTATTTCATCCCATACTTTTTAGTTATAGGGTCTTTAAATAAGAAGTTATGGGTTGGTTTAAGCGTATAGAATATCATCGCACCAATAAATAATATTATAACGATAATGCTATGATAATTAATAAATGCTCCAACGCGAGTCCCCATTAATACTTTTATTCCCGCTATTGCAGCAGTTAAGATAGCTAGATAAAAGATTGCTATATCAAAAATTAATATTGATTTTTTAGTTATTAATTTATATCCATAAAATAAAAGGGGAATGGTTACCGTTATAATTAATAATTCAATCATTATGCTGAAATAATAATTGGTATTACTGGATAAAAAATGTAATTCAATAATAAAGTACATTAATCGTGCTGATAAGCCCATTTTAATATGTTCGAAAGTTGATTCGTTTGTTGCACTGAATAAACCAACCAATTTGTTCTTATTAGATAATTGGTATGTAAAATGTAAGATTGTTCCACATATAAAAGTGAAGAGTAATCCTAATATTCTGACTGTCATATAATCACCTAATATAATTATAGTATAAAAGTTTTTATTAATGAATAAAAAAAGTAGTAAATTTACTACTTAAATGATATCTTTATAACGATAATATTTTTTTACTAAGTTACTGCTTAGGGTATGATGATTTTCTATATCATTGTGATTATCTTCATTATAGGGGATAAAGACAACTTGATAATCTTTTAATATTTCAATGCCTCCATCAAAATAATTCCAATGAGTGGATAGCATGCTTTTTATTTCATAAGTGGTATTATCAAACATAATTTTTTTAAGTTTAATTTTTTTTGAAGTTATCAATTGATTGATAGTATCACTATTAATAATAAAATATGTATAACTAGGATCTAATAAATAATTACTATCAGTATTAAATTTGATAAACAGTTGTTTAAAATAATTATTTAAATAATTATTTTCTTTATCAGTTACTACAACCATTAAAGGAATTTTATGTTTACTTAATAAATCTAAGTATTCTCTAAAATTTACAATTCGATTTACTAATGTAAATTCTTTTGGTTTAGTCGGTACGATAACTTTTTTTATGGCTTTCTTTTTCATATATACTCCAATATAAAAACTCGAAAATTTCGAGTAATAAACAAAATATGGTAGCGACGGGGAGATTCGAACTCTCGACCTGCCGGGTATGAACCGGATGCTCTAGCCAACTGAGCTACATCGCCATTTCTGATAAGCAATATGATTATAACAAAACTTTTTACATAAAACAACACTTTTTTGTAAAAAATATTATTTAATATGATATAATTTTTATGGAAGTGATGTTTATGAAAAAAATAATTAGTGGCTTATTATGGGGATTATGTTTAATTGCTTTAGGGGTTATCTTTTTTGGTAATATTTTAGATTTTTGGAGTATTAATATCTTTTTTCCTGGGTGGTGGACATTGTTTATTATTGTACCATCTGCAATCGGAGTTATTGCTTCGGATGATCGAATTATTTCGTTTATCTTTTTAGTAATTGGTATTTTTACATATTTACTATGTATTGATGAATTAACCTTTAAAAATTATTGGTTAGCTATATTATCACTAGTGTTAATAATGGTTGGTTTTAAAATTATTATTAATGTCATTTTTCGTAGTCGTTTTAAGAAAAAAAAAGCTAAAAATGTTCATGTCATAAGTAATGAAGAATTTGATATAAAAGCAGTTTTTGGTTCTTCAAATAAATCATTTGAAAACGAAAAATTAGATACGATTAATTCTCTTGCTGTCTTTGGTGAGGTACTAATCGATATCCGTGGAGCAATTATTGAAAATGATGCTTATATGACGGTAATATCAGTTTTTGGATCTACAAAAATAATCAGTGATCCTGATACTTTAGTAGTTATTAATGGAACTAATTTTATTGGTGATACTAATCATACTAAAAAAGTTAAAAATCCAACTCATAAAGTATATATTGATTCTACCAGTGTATTTGGTGGGCTTGAGGTGAAATAATGGAAAATAGAAAAATAATAGTTATAAGCATTATTGTATTATCAATAATTTCTGTTTTTGGAGCAATTTATGCTATTAATACTTATAAAAAAGATAAAGATGAACCAAAAAATATTAGTGCTGATGCAATTAAGTTTAAAAAAGAATATGAAAATTTAAATGGTAAAAAGAGTCCTAGTGATAAAATATATAAAACATTATCAATTATGGAAGATAATCCCATAAAATATATTGATGATGTTGAAGCATTAGAAATAATTACTAAAAAAAGTGGGATTATTTATATGGGCTTTGCTAATTGTCCTTGGTGTCGTAATGCGGTTCCTAACTTACTTAATGCAGCTTCATCTACTGGAATAGATACAATTTATTATTTAGATTTAACTGATATTAGAGATGTACTAACAGTTAATAATAAAGGTAAAGTAACGACGAAAACTAAAGGTAGTGAAGCATATATGAAAATGCTTACTGCATTAAATGATCACTTAGGAGAATATTATGTTACTGATTCTAATGGGAAGAAAATTAATACTTTAGAAAAAAGAATTTTTGCCCCAACTGTTATTGCAGTAGTAAACGGTGAAGTAGTAGGAATAAATATTAATACTGTTACTACTCATATTAGTGCTGGTGATGGTTATATTGATATGACTAAGGAAGAAAATGAAGAACTAGTAAATACGTATGTTAATATGATGTTAAAAGTATTAAATAGTAGTTGTAATGAAGGCTGTTAGATATAACGGCTTTTTTTGGAGGTTAAATGAAAGGTATTATTAATGAAGTATTAGCTTTAATAAATGATAAAAATTATGAAGCTTATATCGTTGGAGGGGCAGTTATAGCTACTTTTAAGAGTGGAACTACTAAAGATATTGATATTGCTACTAATTGTCCGAGTGAGATACTAGCTACTTTATTTCCGCAATTAAAAGTATTTGATTATGGTGCTAGTAAAGTTAAATATAAAGGCTATTTACTAGAATTTACTCATTTTCGTCGTGATCTTTTAATAATAGATGGTAATTTAGTTAAATATGAGTTAGTTAATGATTTATCGAGTGATGCGACTAGACGTGATATAAGTATTAATGCTATATACATGGATAAAGATTATCAGATATATGATTTTTATAATGGAGTAAATGATTACGATAATAAAATAATTAGATCAATTAATGATTATCAAGTTCTTTATGATGATCCGTTAAAAATGTTAAGAATAATTCGGTTTATGGTTACTTATAAATTTATGCTTGATGATTCATTAGCAATTTATCTTAAAAAGCATTTAGAACGCTTATATTTAGTTAAACCTGTTAAGATATATGAAGAACTTACAAAGATCTTTAAAAGCCCTAATTTGACCTTTTATATGCCTTATTTAAGAGATATTAACTTCTTTCATTGTTTAGGTATAGAAATTGATCAATTAGTTACCAGTAATGACTATTTATATTTATGGTCTCAAGTAAAAAATTATCAAGATTATCCATTATCTAAAAAAGAAAAAAGAGAAATTAATAAATATTTAAAAATCTCTTGCTAAAACAAATATTTTTGTTAAGATAGAGATATTGATACTTTTAGTGAGGTGTATACTGATGAATAAAATAAAAAATATTGTAACTGAATCAAAATACGTTGTTACTTCTTCGTTATTAAAAATTATTAAGTCATATAACTTGAATCCTTTAGAAATGATGTTTATTATTTTTTATGACAATCAAAAGAATAAAGAATTCAATATTCCTCTTATTATGACTGAATTAGAATTTAGTAATGATGAAGTTTTAAATACATTAGCAAGTTTAATGGAAAAAAGTTTAATATCTTTAGATATTGCTAAAGATAATTATAACAAGAATATTGAAGTAATAAATCTTGATGTAATATATAATGCTATTGAAGAAGCTTATAATGCTAATTTAAAAGTATTAGAAAAAGACAATATTTTTGAATCATTTAGTAAAGAATTTAATCGTAAATTAACAAGTATGGAATATGAAATAATTAATGCTTGGTTAAATAATGGTTATAGTGAAGAACTTATTTTAAGTGCTTTAAAAGAAGCCGTATTTAATGGGGTAAATAATTTCCGTTATATCGATAAAATCCTTTATGAATGGCATAAACTTGGATTTACTAAGCCTAGCGATATAAAAGAACATTTAATTAATCGAACTAAAGATGAAAAAGATAATAAAGAATTATTTGATTATAATTGGTTAGAAGAAGAAAACAAGGATTAACTTGTTTTTTTTTAAATAAAAAAAATGTCATTAAGACATTTTAATTACATCCATTATTACTACTATTAACTCCGTTTAAACATACATATACATTTCTTGATGTTGTATATTTACAGTTATTGTATGTTATATCATAAGTTATTTGATATTTACCAGCACTAGAAGTATTGATATTAGTAGCATTATTATAATGATTATTGATCCATGCGGCATATTGTCGTGTATAAGTAACATTGGATGTTATATCACTACCATCATCACTAGTTACTTTAATTGGATTTGTAATATCACTATATATATTACTTGTAGTAGTCTTACTTACATAACTATTTTTAACTGTTGGTATAACGGTTAAACTTGGACATGTGCTTGGACTTGAAGGAGTAGTAGGAGTACTTGGAGTAGGATTTGGAGCAGAACTACTTTGATAGTCAATCGTTAAACCACTACTCATATTTGTTTTATAAATGGAATATGCTGATTTTACTACAAAACTATAATTGGTACCAGACATTACTGCTGGATATGTATAACTATTACTTGTTGTAAATCCTAAACTTTGTAAGTTTCCAGTTCCATCTTTAATATATACTTGATATCCAATATTTCCAATATAGGTATTGTTATAAGTATAACGTTTATTTAAATACTTATCTGCGTAGTCACCATAGTTTTCATTAAATAATTCTTTTAGATATTCATCATCGACATATTTTGGAGTAGCTATTTTATCCCAAGATAGGGTAATAGTATTCCCCGTTATTGTTGCTTTACCATTAGTCGGATTACTTAATGTATTAAAACGACTTGATACTTCGGTAGGTTCAGTACCTCGAACAAATAACTCAGTACTTCTTAAGTTTTCTGGTGTATTTGGACTTGCTAGTTCAGCCGGGAAAGTTTCTAACTCGACGGTCACTGATACGACACTACTTGGTTTTTTAAATTTACTATTTTTCTTTAATACTTTATTTGCTAGGGCTGTCATCAGTTTCTTACGAGCTGCCGCTCCACCAAGGCTTGTGGTATAGTATTCACTAGTAATAACTTTATATCCATACCATAATGATATTGATAAGTCCGGCGAATAAACATTAACCCAGTTATCCATTGATGCTCCAGCTGGTATTTTATTATTTTTTCTAAAGGTTTCATCCATTGTACTTGTTCCAGACTTAGCAGCTACTTCAGTACCACTAACATGAATGTTACCACCAACTCCGTTATTACCACCCGTTACTAACATATTTGTTACTAAGTAGGCAGTTGAATCTTTCATTACTTGAACTGATTTATATTTATAATCAACCGTTTCATCATTTTCTAAATAATGAATTTTAGTATAAGTATAAGGTTCAATATAATATCCACCTCGACCAAAGGCGGCATACGCTGCTGATAGTTTTAGCGGAGAAACACCATTAAAACCACCAATTGCACATGACTCAAATAAGTCATTACCATATTCAATTCCTAAATTATGAGCAAAATCTGCTATTTTTTCTTTTTCTATTTGTTGGAAAGCAGTAACTGCCGGGATATTACGTGATTTAACTAAAGCATCACGCATAGTTAATAATCCTAAATAATTTCCATCGGCATTCTTAAGACTGGTTCCGTTGGAATATTTCATTGGTTCATCTAAGAATGGACTATAAGTTGAACCATTATTAAATTCGATATATGGTCCATAATCAAAAATTGGTTTAGCCGTTGATCCGGGATGATTATTCATCATTGTTGCCAAGTTTAATTGTCGTTCTCCAACTCGGTTACGACCAGCACCAACCGCTACTACGCTACCGTTTTTAGTATCAGTTATAGCCACCCCAATTTGTACAACATCATTAACAAATTTATAATATTCACCATTTTGTAAATTAATTATTTTATCTTGAACATCAGGATCCATTGTAGTATATATTTCCATCGGAATATTATATGGATCATTTTCTGTTTTCTTTATAACATCTTCAACGACAGTATCAATAAAATCTTGATATTTACTTTGATTTTTCTTTTGCGTTGTTAATAAAGATTCTATGGTAATTGTTTTCGCAACATTTGCTTGTTCATTATCAATGTAACCATGTTTAACCATTAAATCTAAAACTAAATTACGTCTTGCTTCAGCATTTTTAGGATAATTATAAGGGTCATATGACGCAGGAGCTTGGAACATACCAGCAATTAGTGCTGCTTCGGTTAAAGATATATCTCGGACCGATTTACCAAAGTAAGTTTGACAAGCTTGTTCAACCCCATAAGTTCCTTGACCTAACCATGGTTGATTAACATAAAATTCTATTATTTCTTCTTTAGTATATTTTTTTTCTACTTTAAAAATAGCCATGTATATATCAGTAAATTTTCGCGTTATTGTTTGATCAGTTGAAGTAAAAGTATTTTTAACAATTTGCATCGTTAATGTACTGGCTCCTCCGGCATTACTATTACCTAGGAGTTGACCAACAGCAGCTTTAGCAAAACGAGCGATATCAAATCCATCATGTTGGAAAAAACGAGAATCCTCAGTAGCTATTATGGCATCAATTAATACTTGCGGTAATTCATCGTAATTAACAATTTCCCGATTTTCCATTCCAATTCGGGCAAATTCATTACCATTTTTATCATATAATACAGTTGCTTCTTTTTGATATAATAGCTTGGTGTTAAAATCTGGAGCAGTAATTATTATGAATAACATAAAGGTAATTATTACCGATAATATTCCAATTCCTAAAAACATAATTGTACTAAGAAAAATATTTTTCTTAATTGCTTTTTTAGCTTTTGTTTTTAAATTATGAATATTGTTTTTAATTTTCGTTTTATTTATTTTCTTTTTCATCTTTATTCTCCTTAATATATGTATCAACTATTTTCAAATAATCTAAGCTTGGCTTATAACTTAATTTAAGTATGAATCCATTGGTATCTAAATAACTTTTTGGAATACTTTTTTTGGTATTACTATTTATAAATTCTAAATATTTATTACCATCTAAATAATAATAAGTATTAGCCAGTTTAATAATTAAAAAGGATATTCCACCATGTTTAATAATATTTTTGATATGCTCGGTTTGATGTTTTTTAATATTATTTAAAGGGAAACTAGTATTACTTAAAGTTGTTTTTGCTTCAAAATCTAAGTATTTTCCTTTGTATAACCCATTATAATCAAGGGTTGATTTCTCTAAATAATAGGCTTTATCAATTATTTTTTTGCCATTTTCATATTTTACTTTTGTCACTCCAATGGGCGTTGGCTTTTTATATATGTAGGCAATATCAGCATATTCATAATACTTATTACTTTCATTAATTAAATTTTCTAAATCCATTCCGCGATTACTATGATTATCATTCATCCATTTTTGATTTAATATTTTTGCATTAATCAATGTAATCACCTCTAATTATTATACAATATTTTTTATTAAAATTATAGATATTTATATTATATAGAAAGGAATTGACATTTTTTGGCATATTTAGGCGCTTTTATGTTTTATCAAAAAAATTGGTTTATATTATAGGTGGTGATAACATGAATATAAATTTTTATTTTAATCAATTAATTAATGAAGTAAATGAGGATATTCAAAAACTTAATTATCAGATAGTGCGACAGCGTCTTGACAATAAAGACCAAAAGATTATATAATTAACACTATAAGAAGGGTGATTATATGTATAATGATAAGCTACTGTTAACTATCGAGGAAATATTTGATAAAGACTTTAAAATAGATGCTAGAGGATATCGACCTCAAGAAGTTGATAAATTTTTAGATATGGTTATGCATGATTACAAAGAATATAATGGCATGATTAAAGAATGTAGTAAAGAAATTAAGCTACTAAATGAAGAATTGCTAAAATATAAACAAGAAATTAGACGATTAAAAACGTTATTAGAAAGTGCTGAAGAAACTGGTACTGGAAATGTTAATAATGTTGACCTTCTTAGAAGATTAAGTAAGTTAGAAAAAGTAGTTTTTGGCGACAACAAATAAATAATCTTGGTAAACGCTGCAATAATATTGTAGAGGAAAGTCCATGCTCACACAAGCTGCGATGCTTGTAGTGTTCACGCTAAGGGAAAAAATAACCTTAGGTAGTTTTACTAACGGCTTTGAAATAACCTTAACTGGTTAAAGTAGATATAAAAGTGCCAAAGAGACGATGCTACTTGGAAACGAGTAGAGTGGAACGTGGTAAACCCCGTGAGTGAGAAACCCAAAATATGGTAGGGGAACTTCGCTAAGTAAGAATTGAATGAAC
>CAYPXM010000034.1:0-8610 GCA_964415015.1 uncultured Muribaculaceae bacterium
CATAAGTACTAAACTTATATCCTTTATCATAGTCAAATTTTTCAACAGCTTTCATAAGACCAATATTACCTTCTTGAATTAAATCAAGAAATAACAACCCACGACCTACATATCGTTTTGCAATACTTACTACTAGACGAAGATTTGATTCGGCTAAAATATTTTTAGCCATTTCATCACCATTAGCTACTCGAACACTTAAATCTAATTCTTCTTCACTACTAAGAAGGTTAATCCGTCCAATCTCTTTTAAATACATTCTTACTGGATCATTAATATTTATATCCTTAGTGATTTCGGCATCATCTAAAATAATTGGCGCATCTTTAACTTCCGCATTACCATTTGCATCTTCTTCTTCTGTTACTATTTCAATATTATTAGCAATTAAATCATTATATAACTCATCAAGTGAATCATTATCAATCTCTAGTCCTTTTAAACTTTCAGCTAAAAATTCATATGTAATAAACCCTTGTTCTTTACCCTTAACTAATAAATCATTTTTTCGTTCTTCTAAACTTTTAATTTCAACCATATTTACACTTCCTTTTTTAATTCGGTCAATTTTTTTAACATCTCTAATTTAATATTTTCATCTAACTCATTTTTCATTTGGGCTTTAATCTCTTTAATTTGAGTATTAACAATTTCTTTTTTTACTAAAGAAATATACTCGATAAAAAGTGATTCATTAAATTCAATATATGGGCAAGCCCGGATGATATCATCGACTAAAGTAACACTACTATTTTCTAACGCAATATAAGTTAAAAATGATGCTAAGTCAATACTTTTATTCTTATCAGCATAGTAAATAATATCATTACTTAATTCTCGTAATTCCTTCGTTTTTATGTACCCTAACCTCGTTTTAAACCCTTTTACATATTTAATATCATTCATCATATAATATAAAATATTTTTTATTAAATAATCATATTTTGATTTTTTTTTATCTACTTTAATTATTTCTTCTTTAACTTCCTTAGGAACACTTTTCTCTTTTAAACTAGCATACTCTCTTTTTAATAAATCAATATCTAAGTGATATTCAGTACTTATTTTATTTAATGATATTTCAACCAGTATTTCATCATTACTATCTTTTAATGAAGAAATTAATTCTTTAATATACTTTCGCAAATCTTCAGTTTTATTTAAATTAACTGATTTTTTTAAATAAAACATTTTAAAATCAATAAAATTGATACTGTTTTTAACATTTTCTTTAAATGCTTCAATGCCATTTTTAATTACATAACTATCTGGATCTTTTTCCCCGCTTAATCTCACGACACCTAAATCAACATTTTCTTTCTGTAATAACTCGCCATTGGTGATTGTTGCAAGCTCTCCAGCATCGTCATTATCAAATGCCAATATCGTTTTAACTCGTAATTTTTTTATTATTTCAATTTGTTCTTTAGTTAACGCAGTTCCCATTAAGGCTACGACATTTTTAACACCTTCAATTGATAATCGAATGGCATCTAAGTTTCCTTCAACAATAATTAATTCTTTTTGTCGTTTAATATAATCTTTAGCCCGATGATAATTAAATAATATATTACCTTTACGAAAAATAACATTTTCTCGTGAATTCATATATTTGTTTTGACTATCAGTTTTATAAATTCTTCCAGTATAACCAATAACTTGTCCAAAAACATTATGAATTGGAAACATAATTCGTTTAGTAAAGGTATCAAAGCATCGTCCATTTAATTCATTGATTAAACCAATTTTTTTCGCTATATCAATATTTAAATTTTTATTCTTTAATAATTGATAAAATTGATCCGGATTATCAGGAGATAATCCAATATTAAACTCCTTAATTGCATCTTTATCAATTTTTCTTTTATCAAGATATTTAATTGCATCTAAGCCGAACTGAGTATTTAAGTTATTTTCATAAAAAAGTAAACTTAAATCCATTATTTTATATTCTTCATCATATTTACTTTCCGTTTTTTTAAAAGTGTTATTAAGAGTGATACCGGCAAATTCAGCGACTTTAGTAACCGCTTCAGGAAAGCTAATATTTTCATAATTTTGTACAAAGGTAAATATATTTCCACTTGCTCCACAAGAAAAACATTTATAAATTTGCTTATCTTTAGAAACACTCATACTTGGAGAATGATCCTCATGAAAGGGACATACGCCAAAGTAATTTTTTCCTTTTTGAGAAAGCGGAAGATAACTTGCAATCAAATTAACTATATCAACATTATTTTTGATATTGTTTATTTCATCATCACTAATAAACGCCATTTTTTCACCCTCTAAGAATATATATTAGTGCAAGTTACCCAATTTCCTTTTTTTTCACGCAAAAAAATGCAAAAAACTAATTTTTTTGCCATTTTTTGATTATTTTGCGTCCCATAACTATTAATATACTAAATAATAGTATACAAGGTATTCCTATTGTTGAAGCTAAACTAATTTTTTTATCTTCATTAGTTTCTTTTGCTTCAATTTTTTTATCACCATATGTAATTATTAAATTACTTTCATTCTCTTCAAGTTCTAAAGGATTTTCTTTAACCTTCTTTTTTTTAGTTATTACTTTTGGTTTATTCTTAATTGTATTATCAATACTAATCGTTGGTTCATCCTTAATCGTATTTTCACTACTAATCGTTTTCTCATCGAAATTATTTTGTGACTCGGTGATATTTATAATTTCACCACTATCACTATTATTAATTAATGGTATATCCTCTTTTACATTTATGTTCTCCATATCGTTAATAGTATCTTTTACAATATCTGGATATTCTTTAATAATTAAGTTATGCTCTTCATCATAACATTTATAAGAAATTTTATTAATACTATCTTTATTTTGGATAATATTTGTGATGTTTAAGTCGATACCATTATGATTTAGATGTAATAATTCTTTTGTTGGATCAATTTCCATCTTTTGATTATCGATATAGATAACATAACTATCATATATTAAAGTTATATCGATTTTTTCTTTATCGATATTTTGATTAAAAATTTTATTATTACTACTATCATAAATTATCACATGTGACGAGATATCAGTATTATTAACTAATTCTAAATTATATGTTTTTACAAACTTAGTAATATCGATATCAACATATGGGCATTCTTCAGTCGTTTCAATCATTAGATCTAAAGGTGTATTGTCAATATATCCGGTTGATTTACCGGATTCAATAATGTGATATTTATGAGGCTTATCAGTAGAATATCGGATAGTACTACTTATCTTACTAACTAGTTTATCATTTTCATCAAATAATTCATAATATGCCGTTTTAATATTAGTTTTTCCAATTAATTGATTAGAATTAATGTTATTCTCACTATGTTGATTTATTCTCACCGTATACCTAGTGCTTGCCAGTAAATTAGGAGTACAAATAATTAGGGCAACAAAAAACAATAATATTTTTTTCATGATTCTCCTTTTATAGTCCTCATAATTATATTATTGTTATTTATCTTATTTCCTTTTTTTTATTAAATTTATTATTAAACAGCCTATATTTACTAAAACAATTGCCATAAATACACTTAATTTTAGTTTAAATATAAAGATACCAATAAACGTTAAAATAGCAATGCTAGCGGCATAAATATAACGCCATTTGCTAGTTTTAGGACTATATTGATTTAACGGCATTATATAGACAAAAGCAAAAATAACCGAGTTACAGCAAACAAGCATTAAGTTACTAGTTATACTAGGATTAACGATTAAATACCACATGCCACATAGAATATAAATAATTATTCCAGTTATTGCAACATCTAATTTATAATAAAAATTAAAAGCTAAAATAGTAAGACTTCCAATAATTAGTAAAATTGATGTGGTACCTAAGCCACCAATGCTTCGTCCAATAATATAATCTAATAAATTATAGGTATTAATATTAATTTCTTCATAATGATTTAAAAAAGTATAATTACTAACTAAATAGGTAACTAGCGTAATAATAATTACACTTAAAGCCACAAAATTTATTTTTATTTTTCTCAATCCAACAATAAATATAATATCCATTATTAATAAAGCTATAAAATATAAATAAATATTAATATTAATACTTACACAAAGACTGATTAATAAATTAGATAGAATTAACTGGTATTTAAAATGATATTTCTTAAAAATAATCGTTAGTAAAAAACCTAACAGACCACTACCGATAATAATTAATACTGGTTTTATAATATAAATTAGTTCGACAATTGATTTTATATATAGGTGTAATCCATTCTTATAGAAAGCATAAAATAATAAAGGAATAAGGGTATAAATCATTAATAAATCTAATTTGGCTACACTAGATTTATTATATTTAAAAATATTATTCATTTTGATCACCATTTAATAAATTATGCCTTGTTGGACACATGTAACTACAAAGATTACATTTAATACACAAAGGATTACTTGTTAAATCAGGTAATTTCAACGGACAAACCTCGATACATTTACCACAGCTTATACATTTTTCTTTTATTAATTCACACTTCTTATCAATTATAATCGCTTTTACATCATCACCAATGATAGTTGTTAATGGATCAATTACATTAGTATTAAGGGGATTATTTACATATACTAAAGCATTATCTGGTAATTCTTTTAATATATTACGACATATGACAGAGTCTTTCGTTAAACAAAAATCTACTCGATTATTAATTAAATCAGTAATAGTTAGTAATTGTTCCGTTTTACATTTATTTTTATAAACTAAATTATATAAATTAAATAAATCATTAATATCTAATACTAAACTCCCCTCTTTTAAATAATCTTTGGTAAAATTTTTAAGAATATCCCGATTACTTAATGGATATATATCAGGCAAATAATTTATTTCAATTTGTGGATATGTACCTACAAAATCTATTAAATTTAAAATAGCATTAATATCTTTACTTTTAACTAATATATGCCCTTTTTTTACTTGAAGCATATTAATTATTACATCAAAATTAGATAAAACTTTTTGAGGATCTTTTTGAAGAAAATATAAATTACTATAATTATACAAATTATCATCAAATGCACACAATACAACATCATCTAATTCAGTTACATGTTCCAAAAAATTTTTTATATGTTTTAAATTAACTTGCGGATATTCATCAATCTTTTTTATAATATCAGACACCGTAAAATCTTTATAATTTTTATTAATACTTTTTCTTTTTAAGTATTTTTCTTGATAATCATTCTCAATTATTAAATATTCACTGGAATTGTTTAAATGATCATTAAAAGTCTTTATCCCATGAATCTTACCAGAAATTGGTGAGAAAGACATACTATTACCTTTTTTAATAATTGCCTCTTCTTTATAAACTATATCTTTATTATTTTTAATTAATTCATCCGTACTATCCTTTTTAATAAAGACATAGTTCGGACTTAAATATTCATAGTAATTATTGATATCGATATTTAAATTACTTTTATTTAAACCATAATATTTCATACAACCACCGCATTCATTATACACTATTATAAATCTATTTACTATGGAAAAAATTATAAATTGTCGTAGCCAGATTTGAAGAAACAACTTTTTCTAATTCCAAAACACTTGCTTCTTTAATATTATTTATGCTACCAAATTTCTTTAATAATTTGATCCGTCGATTTTTTCCTACCCCCGGTATTTGATCAAGTACAGAGCGATAAACTCCTTTATCTCTAATCGTACGATGATAAGTAATCGTAAAACGATGAACTTCATCTTGAATATTAGTTAAAAAATGAAATAAATCACTATGTTTATCAATCGTAAAAGGTGTTAAATTTTTATCTAATAATATATTTGTATTATGATGATCATCTTTTTTTAAACCAGCTAATTCAATTTTTAAATTTAAATCATCTAATACTTTTTTAGCCGCTCTAATTTGATTTTCTCCACCATCCACAATAATCAGTTGTGGTAATTCTAAATTATTAACAATAACTTTTTTATAATGTCTCATTAGTATTTCTTGCATAGTATGGTAATCATCATTAATATTAACGCTTACTTTAAATTTTCGATAATCATGTGGAGATTTAATTCCATTTTTAAATACTACTAAACCACTTACGGCATAATCGCCAAATAAATTAGAATTATCAAATGCATCAATTCGATATAAATTATCGATTTTTAGTAGTGATCCTAAAGCACTAGCAGCGTCTTCAGTGCGTTTCTTAGAATTATTAATATTAACCATTTTATTCTCTAAATTTATAACAGCGTTAGTATAAACTAGGTCTAACAATTTTTTCTTTTGACCAATTTTAGGAACAACAAAGTTAGTATTCAACATTTGACTAAGTAAGCTAGTATTTAGATCTTTATTGACAATTATTTCTCGTGGTATTTCATGTTTTGTATAAAATTTAGCAATATAGGTTTCTATTTCCTCTAAATCATTATTTGTTAATTCCCATATATCGCTATGATGACCTAATAGTTTTCCTCGTCTTATAAAGAAAAATTCGATACTAACATAACCATCTAAAAGGTAAAAATTAATGATATCACGATTAACAAAATCATGTAATTCAACTTTTTGCTTTTCTAAAATAACATCAATGTATTGTAGTTCTTCTTTTAATTCCTTACTTGCTTCAAAATTTAAATTTTCATTATAAAGATTAATTTTCTTGATTATTCGATCTCGTAATATTTTATCATTACCACGTAAAAAAGATAAAATTTCATTTTCCATTTCATTTACTTTTTCTTGATCTATATTTTTTTTACAATAACCTAAACATTCTCCAATATGATAATATAGACATACATCTTTACTCATCGTTTCGCATTTTTTTAATGGATATAAACGATTAATAATATTTACTATTCTCCTCGCCGCATAAGCATTAGGATATGGACCAAACAAGCGATGATTATCACTTTTTTTAATTTGTAAATAGCGACTTACTTTAAGCCGTGGATAAGAATTATTTATATATTCAATGTATGGATAACTTTTATCATCTCGTAATAATATATTATATTTTGGATCATATTTTTTTATTAGATTTAATTCCAAAACAAAAGCCTCTAATTCACTTGATGCAACAATATATTCAAAATTAGTTATCTCGGCAACCATTTTTGCCGTTTTACCGGTATGTTCTCGATTAAAATAGGAATTAACCCGCTTATTTAAATCTTTTGCTTTACCAACATAAATTATTATGCCATCTTTATTATACATTTGATATGAACCTGGTAAATGAGGTATTAATTTTAATTTTTCATTAATCATGGTTAATCACCTAATAGTATTATACCATTTTTTATATTTATTAAAATAACTTTATCAGTTATAATATATGTATTGAGGAAATAATATGAAATTAATTAAAAAAGATGAAATATGCGTCAAAAAATCTCGCTTTATTGGTTATTTATATCAAATAGAATCAGCCGACGATGTAAAAATCATAATTAATAATCTTAAAAGTGAACATAAAAAAAGTAATCATATTCCTTATGCTTACTTATTAACTAATAGTGCCGGTAAAAGCGATGATGGTGAACCTTCTAATACCGCAAGCAAACCAATATATGATTTATTAAACTATCACCAGTTAACTAACCATTTAATCGTAATTGTTCGATATTTTGGTGGAACTAAACTAGGCGCCGGAAATCTTTTACGCACTTATTTAGCTTGTGCTAAATTGCTTGTAAATAAAAAAGAACAATAATGTTCTTTTTTAAATGTCATTTATGATTGTATCTAGTTCATCCTTTGTTTTATATCCAATCACGGTATTAACAAGTTCTCCATTTTTAAAAAACAATAATGCCGGAATAGTCATAATACCATATCTTTGTGCTAACTGCGAAAACTCATCACAATTAACCTTTAAAATATTGATATTATCAAGTTGCTCTAATACCTCACCTAACATTCTACATGGTCCGCACCAATCAGCATAAAAATCAACTAATAATAAATTTTGACTAATTTCATCATCAAAATTCATTTCTTTACTATAATATTTAATCATATTTAATTAATACTTCATCAATTTCTTTGATTTGTATTTTTCCTTTCTCAACTAATTTTTTGACATTTTTAACTTCAACTATTTCATATTTTAGCATTACTTCAATCGCATTTTTATTATATAATTCACGATTCTTAATATTTTCATAGTCGCTTTTCATATTATACACTTCTTTAAATGCTTTATACGTATTACCAACTAACCCGCTTAATCCAGGTGTATTGTTTAATATTGGATCAGTTAATCTGCTTTTATCCAAAATAACGGCCGAAAAACTAAATTGGGCAAATACAAATAATAATATAAAAATAATAACATAAGCCTCAATAAACCCAAATAAGCCACCGAATATTTTTGATGGAATACCCAAAATTACCGTGAAGTCTAATACTTTTTCTAACCCAGTTGATACCTTGATTAAAAATTTAACAATACCAAATAAAATTAAAAAAACTAATAGAAAAGCAATTGCTTCATAGATAAAAATATTTAAAGATGATAATCCAGCAAAACTACCTTTAAAGGTAAAGAAGGGACAATATTCATACAATATAGGGGATATT
>CAYPXM010000035.1:0-8257 GCA_964415015.1 uncultured Muribaculaceae bacterium
ACTATAAATAATTACTTTTGTCAAATACTTTCACGCGCATCATACTATCTTTAGGAAGATATGGTAAATCACCTATTTTAATTATCATTTGAGGATGACGAGCTATTTCGATTGATTCATTAAAGTCATCGTATAATTCTTTTATAGTATATGTAAAAGGTTTAATATTAGGACCAAAAAATTCTACTTCATCACCAATTTTAAAATAATTGCGTTGTTCTAATATTACCATCTTATTAATTTCATCATATCCTATAACAATAGCTAAGAAATCCTGATTAGATTTTTCATCCCGCCCATTAAAATATTGTTCATTAACTCCTGGTAAATGGTCAAAAAATTGCGGCGTTGATTCCCGATTAGCACAACGATTTAAAATATCTTTAAAATAATTTATTTCTCCCGGTAATAAAGTATTATTTTCAAGTTTATCAATATATTCCCGATAAGTACTAATTACTGTGGCAACATAATAGTTTGACCGCATTCTTCCTTCGACTTTAAAAGAATTAACCCCAATATCCATTAATTCTTTAATATACGGTAACATATTCAAATCTTTAGGGGTCATCGTAAATAAAGGATTATCTAGATTACTAAAAGGAAAACGACATATCTGAGCACATCCACCCCGATTAGAATCACGATTAGTACATATGTTAGATAAAACACAACGACCACTAAAAGAAACACACATTGCGCCATGAATAAAAACTTCTAAGTCAAGCTTAGTTACTTCTTTAATCTTTTTTATATCTTTACTACTAGCTTCTCTCGCTAGGACAATACGACTTACATTTAAATCTTTCATAAATGAAGCTGCTTCATGATTAAGGATTGATTCTTGCGTTGATAAATGAATTTCTAATGGAATATGATAATGATTAATTACTTCAATGACTACCGCATCACTAACAATAATAGCATCAACGGAACACTCACTTAAACTAATTAAATAATCTTTTAAACCAGATAAATCATCTTCATGAAAAACAATATTAACTGTAACATATACTTTTTTATTGATACTATGGGCATAACTTGTTGCTGATAAAATATCTGCAATACTAAAATTAGTTGCATTAGCTCGTAAACTAAAATCTTTACCACCAATATAGACTGCATCAGCCCCATATAATAAAGCTAGTTTTAACCGTTCTAAATCTCCGGCCGGACTTAACAATTCATATTTGCTCATTTTCTCTCTCCTAACTTAAAAATAGTTTTTTGTTCTAAAAAGCCACTACATTTATAATCGTTAAAAGCATTATTATTTTGAGCAAATAAAGTTAATACATTAAGGATTTCTTCATCCTTAATTAAACTAGTATTAAGGTAATATAAATAAGCCGGGTATTTTAAAAGAGACGTATAATTATAAATATCGTTAGTATAAAATACCGTACCATATTCATTTTCTAAAGCAATAAATTCATAATCTAATACTTTTAAATTAGCAATATTTTTTTTCGGTAAATCATGATAAATAGCATAATTACTTAATAGTAACCGTCTAGAATACATTACTTGATTATGACCAAATATACTTATTACGACCTTTTTATTTACGTTACTTGTGATTAACTTTACTTCTTCACTAGTTATTTCATTAGATAAAAATACACTATCTATTCCCTGATTTAACCAAAAATTAATTGTCTTACTATTAGTTCCAGCATGATTATGAAAATATATTAATTTAACATCTAGTTTTAAATCTTTTACAATTTTTAAAACCCCAATATCTTCAAAAACAATACCGGTTATATTTTTCATATGTTTTAATTCTTCTTTTAAGTTAGTAATACTTTCACAGTCAAGTAAACGATTAATTAATATGTAATTATTACTATCTAAGTTCTCTATTTCACTTAGTAAAAAAGAATTATACCCTATGGAATAGTCTTTTAATGCAAAAAGGAAAGTAGTATAACCTACTTTCTTTAACTTTTCATAGATATCTAAATTGTTTATGCTAACTAGATAGTTATGCATCGATATTCTTCCTTACACTGATTGATAATCCATCTCCAACATCAAAGAATTCCGTATCAAATTCTTCATTGTCCTTTAGAAAATCAACATAATTTTCGATTTTCCCTACTAATTGTTTTAAGTTTTTACTAGTTATTTCATCTTTATGATTGACATAACCATGAAACTTAATATTATCAGTAATAATTATTCCATCTGGTTTTAAAAAATATTTAAACTTTTCAAAAAAATTAGTATATTGACCTTTAGCAGCATCAATAAAAATCATATCGTATAAAACATCTTTTAAATTTACATCTAGGGCATCTTGATAAACTACATTAATTTGTTTATCTAAACCGGCTTTTTTAACATTTTTTAAACATTCCATATAACGAATTTCATCTCGTTCGATTGTTGTTACATAAACGTTTTCACTTGCACTTGCCATTAAGATAGTTGAATAACCAATAGCACTACCGATTTCTAAAATATTTTTGATATTTTGTTTCTTAATTAATTTCATTATATACGCGATGGAATCTTTTTCTATTATCGGTACGTTTTTTTCTTTAGCGTAACTCTCCATCTCGATAATTAAATTTTTCAATTAAATCCACAACCTTCTACTTTATAATATGTATTTTATTTATTTGTGTTTTTTTAAAGCACTTTTTAATTATATCACTTTATTATCATTTTGCAAGTTCATTAGTATTAATATCACTAGTTAAATTAGCAAGGTCATTCATAAAAATATTAAAAGTATCTTGATCATTAACATTTTTTTCTTTTGCCATACAATATGTAACTAATCCCCCAGGTAATACCCGGTAAGCACTATAATTAATGATATTATGGCTATACTTATTTTTAAGCCGCTTAATAATATTAATAATTAATTGATTATCTTCAAACGTAATATTATTACCAATCACTACATCCATATCTTTTTCTGTAACTAAACACTTTTTGCCATTAATTGTTTTTACTAAGCGATTAACTCGGACGATTGAAAAGCCATCATTAATAAAAGCGTTTAAGTCATACGCAATATCATTTTTACCATATAAATCTATTCCTGATTTAGCTCGTTCAATATTAGTTAGTGGATTAATAATTTCTTCTTCAATTTGATAAATTCTTTGTAAATCTACCATACTAAATTCAAGTGGCAAATTAATAATTTTATTATCTTTAACTAAAATTAATTGACCTGTTTTAACCGTCATTATCCCACTTCCTTAATAATTCTTAAATGTTCGGCATTTGTTTTAGAAAAATATATTTTTCCGGTTTTTATATCGGCATAAAAATATAAATAATCAGTATCACTCGGATTAAAAGCCGCTTTTATACTGTTAGCTGAAGGACTACAAATAGGTCCTACTGGTAACTTACCAAGCATTGCGGTATTTCTAGTATTATAAGGATTTATTGTATTTAAATCTTGATAAGTTAAGATATCGCCCATATCTTTTTTAACTGCATAATATGTCGTTACATCCATCCCTAAACTCATATTTAATTTAAGCCGACTATAGATTACTTGACTGATAATTTGACGGTCTTGAAGAGAATTACCTTCTAATTCAATAATTGAAGCCATTGATAATAGCTCATGAACACTATATTCATTACTTTCTAATAAACTACGATATGGTTCTAATTTCTTACCCATCGTATTAATCATCGTATCAATAATTACTTCAATTGTTGCATCAGGATAAAACTGATATGTATCCGCAAATAAATATCCTTCTAGGGCATAATATAAATCTTTATTTTTAACATCATCAGTAATAAACCAATATTTACTAATTAATGAATCAATGAATTTTTCACTAGTAATAACTTTATATATGTCATCTTCCGAATAACCAAATTTATTACTTATTTCTCTTACATAATAAGATAATCTTTTACCTTCAATAAACGTAACTACTACAACTTCACTTTTTACTTCACCAAGGACTATTTTATTAATAATATCTTCTGGTTTCATACTTCTTTTTAATTCATAAGTACCAGCTTTAAAATTATTTATTTTATTTAATTTACAATATAAATATACTGTCTTATTACTTTTAATTAAATTAGCATCATCTAAATTATCAATAATACTTTGTAAACTCGTTCCCGGTTTAATTACAAAAGTAACAACACTATCATCATTTTTATCAACGGGATTTAAACTTACAAAATAATAACCAAGTAAAAAAATAACAATTGCTAAAATAACAGCAGAAATAATAATTATTATTTTTTTTGCCATTTTATTCCTCGTTATTAGCTATTTCGCCATTTTTAACTTTAGATTCTAATTTACTTAGGATATCACTAATTACATCCCATTCTTTTTGTGTTTCAATATCCATTAAGCTTTTATTTTCCCCACTTGGATCATATACTGAAGCATATACTCTTACACTTCCAGCATCGTCGGTGGTATTATCTGTATACACAATATAATTCTTTTTAGTTTCTTCATTATCAAAAGTAAATAGTGTATCAAATTCTACTTCTACTCCTTCTTTATTAATAATAGTAAATTTACCGTTTTCTTTCTTAGTTTCCATTTTTTAATTTTTCCTTTCTTAAATAACCTTCTAATATAATCATTGCAGCAACAGAATCAACTATTTTTTTTCGTTTATTACGACGCATTGAATTATTACTAATTAAAATATTATGTGCTTCACTCGTAGATAATCGTTCATCCTGATATACTAGTGGAATGGTAATATTTTGTTTAATATATTTTCCAAATTCCAAGCTTCTCTCACTTGCAAAACCCATACTATTATTCATATTTATTGGTAAGCCAAGTACTAAAGTAGTAATTTTATTCTCCACAATTATCTTTTTTAATTCGATAATTAATTCGTCATATTCTTGGTAGTGAATGGTTTTCATCGGACTTGCTAAGGTATTAGTTTTATCACTAATAGCTAAACCCAAAGTTTTTGTTCCTAAATCTAACCCTAAATATCTCATTTTAATGCATTTCTTAATAGTTCATTAACTATATCAACACGATCTAAATTGCATAGTTTATGACGAGCATCTTTATAAGTCGTAATATAACCAGGATCTCCACTAATTAGGTAACCCGTAATCTGACTTAAAGCATCATATCCTCGTTCTTCTAAGATTATACTTATTTCTTTTAACGTTGACACTAAAACTTCGTTTTTAATTTCTCCTACATCATAAACCGTTGTTTTTTCATCCATATAAACACCTCACTACAATAACTTTATTTTATCAAATAAACGGATTAAAAACAACTAAAATAAAAAAGCTAATCAAATGATTAACTTATATTAATGACTTACTAATAGTAATAACGGGACGAAGACCATGTTGACGATAATTATTAAAATTAGCATTAACTACATCGCCAGATGAATATAACGCTTTTTTAGAATAATTGCCTTCATTAGTATTAGTCCAAAAAGATGACGATAAAACAAAACTACTAGCCGTACGACAAGATGTAGTTGTACAGCCTAAAGCTATTAATTCATCAAGTGTAATTAATCCGGCCGTATTAGATACACCTATACTATTTAAATAACTACTATAATTATGAATATAGGGTTTAATGGTACTAGTACTATATTCACCTATATTCTCGGTAGAATACGCTATGGCACCATAACTATTTGGATAATCACTTGAATTATTTCCTCTTTTTGTACTATCTTGTAATCCTAGTTCGTTATCATATGTTATATAGGTATAATTAGTAAAATTAAAAGTTCCACCAACACTTAAATTATATTTAGCAAATAATTTTAAATCATTTCCACTATTATTAATAACATTAAAGCTTTCTGAATCACAAGTTACTTCATCTCCAATATCAGCAATAAAGTTATTATTTACATCATTAGATAAAAAAACAAGGTTTTATAGTAACGGGAGAACCTATATCAATTTTAGCAGTAATATTTTCTCCGACATCTTCTACTTGATTTTCTAAAGCATTATCATAAGTAATGACAACATTATAAGTTTGAGTAACCCCAGAATTAATTGTAATATTTGAAATAATGGTATTATTTAGACTAGGAAAAACTTTATTTGATATACTACCACCACTATTATCACTAGTTATATCAATTGTAATATCATATTTTCTTTTAAAAGTATTAATAACATCAATAAAATTAACCGAATAAGTTAAAGTTTCATCAGAAATATTTTCTACACTAAAAGTTTTTGTATAGGTTGAACCTGGTATCATATTAGAAATGTTTATACCTTGTCCATCAGTAAATAACATATTTAGTTCTTTAGTCGTTATAGATACAGATCCTAAAGTTTCACTATTTCTTGTCCGAAAGTATGCATAAGAAAAACTAGCTACAATAATTATTGATAATAATAAGCAAATAGTTAATACTATTTTATTTTTCATATCTAGTCACCTTCTATATGATAATCTTTATCTATCTTATAAACTATATTATAACAAAGAATATAAAAAAAGAATAGTAAAAATTTACTATTCAATAGTTGCTTTTATTCTTCTAACCCCTGCACTAGATGCTTCTTCTTTAATTATTTTAAATGAACCTATTTCACTTGTTTTTTTAACATGAGGACCACCACATAATTCTTTACTAATAGAACCAATCGTATAAACTGTTACTATATCGGGATATTTTTCGATAAACATACATTCTGCACCACTATTTATTGCATCGGCTTTATTCATTTCACATACACTTACTTCTAAATCTTCTTTAATCCAAGTATTTACTAAGTCTTCAACTAATTTTTTTTCTTCTTCCGTAAGTTTATGATCACAGGAAAAGTCAAAACGCATTCTTTCTTCATTAATATTAGAACCCATTTGATGAACATTACTTCCAACAATCTTTTTTAGAGCAGCATTAAGTAAATGAGTAGCAGTATGATATTTAGTTTCAATTTCACCATGTCCCCCTAAACCACCTTTAAACTGACCACTAGAGGCTGTTCTTGATAATTCTTGGTGCATTTTAAAGGCTTCATTAAAACCCTTTATATCAACCTTAATATTTAATTCACTAGCCAGTTCAGTGGTTAATTCAATAGGAAATCCATAAGTATCAAATAAATGAAATGCTGTTTTACCATCAATAACTTTATTATTTAAAGTAACTTTATTAAATTCTTTTAATCCTTTTTCTAACGTATGATTAAATTTAATTTTTTCATTATTTAAGACTTCAATTACAATCGCTCTATTTTCTTTTATTTCATTATAATACTTTTCATATTTATCCATTATATTATTAGCAATTACTTCTAAGAAATTACTATTAAGATCGATTTCAAGTTTTTTAGCATGTCTAATTGCTCTTCTTAATAGTCTTCGTAAAATATAACCTTGTCCCACATTAGATGGTTTAATCATTGCTTTATCAGCTGCAATAAAAACTGAGGTCCGAATGTGATCAGCAATAATTCGCATTGATGCTTCATTACCCAAGTATATTTTATTACTAATTTGTTCAATTAATTTGATAGTATCTAACCATATACTTGATAAATAATTATCATTAACCCCATCTAAGATAGCACTTACTCGTTCAACTCCCATACCAGTATCAACATTTTTATTTTCAAGTTCAACAATACTACCATCTTCTAAATGATTATATTGCATAAAAACATTATTCCATATTTCAACCCATCGAGAATCTTCGGGATCAAACACTTTTGGTACTTCTTCATCACTACGGAAATAAAATATTTCTGTATCTGGTCCACATAATCCTGGCATTTCTAAATTAGGCCACCAGTTATCATCTTTAGTTTTTGCAATATGTTCCCTACTAATCCCTAGTTCTAACCATTTATTATAGGCCTCTTCATCAAAAGGGGCTATTTCATTACCACTAAATACGGTAACAGCTAAGCGATTAACATCCATTTTTAATACTTTTGTTAAAAATTCGTAACTCCACGTAATTGAATCATCTTTAAAATAATCTCCTAAACTCCAGTTGCCTAACATTTCAAAAAAAGTATGATGGTAGGAATCACCAATTGAATCAATATCATTGGTTCTAATACATTTTTGATAATCTACTAGTCTTGTCCCACAAGGATGTTTAGTACCACTTAAATAAGGAATTAATGGTTGCATCCCGGCCGTATTAAATAAAACGGTATTATCATTTTCTGGTACTACTGGACTACTAGGAATAAAAGTATGTCCCTTACTTTCAAAAAAATTAATATATTAATTATATCGATATGTTAACTCATTTTGGCCGCCGCAAAA
>CAYPXM010000036.1:0-8206 GCA_964415015.1 uncultured Muribaculaceae bacterium
ATTTGCTGGTAATCAGCCATTAACAATTCCTCCTCTTTAATATTCATATTACTTCTCACCTTCTAATATACTTTCTACTTGCACTTTTAGTGCTTTCATATCTAATTCATTATTGATTAAATAATCATAATCTTTATATAAATCAACACTTGTTTCAGTTTCATGATTTAATTGTTTCATCGTTAATTTATAATTAGGCTTACCAACTACTTTTAAGACACAAACATTATTAAGATGATTCTTTAAATAATTTACTTCTTCACTTAATCGGGAATCGGATACTACTAAAACATCATAAAAATGTTTATAGATATCACAATCAATTAATAATCGTTCACTTAACATATTAGGCATATTTAAATCAATTCTAATGTATGAACCCATCTTTTGTAAAAAGTCACGGGGTTTATTTTCTTCACTAAAATCATAATTAATCATTTCATGAGCATATAACTTTAAGTATTTAGCATAGCCACTAATAATAGTTTTTTTATGAATTCGATTATAATAATCGCTTATTAATTTAGCGACACTACTTTTACCACTACCACTTTTACCAATAATAATATAAGTTTTCATATATCCTCCAAACAAAAAGAATGATACAAAGGAGTGCATTAGCACGGTACCATCCTTAATTTAACTTTTATCTTGTAACGTAAGAAAGTCCGTTTTAGTCTCCTAAAGTAGCATAATTTAACTATATTATTAGGTTCCACCAATTCCTAACTCTCTATTAATAATTCCGTTAAATTAATTCTTTAATCTTTAACTAACTGATAATGTTTCATTTGATACTTTGTTTTAATAAATATAATTATCACTTTTAATAAAGTGAGAATTGGTGTTGCCACCAGTAAGCCAATTATACCAAAGAGTTCACCAAATAGCAAGAGACCTAAAATAATTACTAAGGGATTTAATTTGGTTTGTTTACTCATAACAATTGGTTGTAATATGTAGTTTTCTAAACTTTGAGTAATGACTAGTAAAACAATAGTAAGAATACCAATATTTTTAGAAATACTAAATCCTACTAAGACAGCAGGAATACCACCGATATAAGGACCAATATATGGGATTAAATCAGTTATTCCACAAATAAGTCCATAAACAAAAGGATTATCAATTCCTAAGGCTAAAAAACCAAAGGAGGAAAAAACAAAGACAAACGATGCAACAATTAGGGTTCCATTTACTGTTTTACGTACTTCAAAACCAATGTTAGTAATTAATTTTTGATATTCCATTTGATATTTTCGCGGAATTAAACGCATAAAATAAGAGCATATGTCATCGTAATTTAAAATCATATATAAGCCGATTACTAAGCCAAATAAGAATACCCCAATACCTCCGATGAAAGATTTTATAAAATTAAATACTATTTCTGGAAAATTAGATATTAAATGATTAGAATAATTACTAATGCTATCACTAATTTTAATACTGATTGCGTCATTATTTATCATCGCGGTTAAATAATCTTTAATATTTTTAATATAATCCGGTAAAATGGCAAATAATTTATTCATTTGAATATATAAAGATGGCAATATATATTTAATAAGAAAATATAATCCCACAAATATAACGGCATAAATTAATAAAGCAACTAATATTTTTGGTAATCCATATTTATGTAAAAAATTAATAATGGGAAAAGTTAAAAAAGCAACAATAAAACCAATAAAGAATGGTACTAAAACAATTAAAATCTTTTTTAATATTAATAAAATACCACAGTTATTTAAAAACATTACAAAAACAACAACAACACTAATAATTAATAGAATATAGATTAATTTTAAGATTTTACGACTATATAGTAGTACTTCTAAAAAGATAGTATTCTTATTTTTTTTCATATATGCCTCTACTATATATTATGCCAAAAGAAAATAGTACTATGTACTATTTGACAGAATTTTCTAAAAAATCAGCGGCATCATTTAACATATGTTTAATTTTACAATCAGCTTGTTTTTTATTCATACAATACCATGTTGCTCCTGCTCCTATTAAGGCTGAAGACATAAGACCCATCATTAAACCCATTTTTTTCATTAAGTCACTCCCTTATCATTTATAGTGTGAGCATAATTAATTAAAATATACATCTAAAAATGATATTAAACTGGTTAATCTTTTACTACTATAATCATTGTTAATAGCTTTAATAAAAGCACTTTCTTCGCCAATTATAATAATACTTTTTTTAGCCCGACTAACGGCTGTATATAAAAGTTTATTATATAACATTTTATTATAACTTAATGACATTGGTAAAATTACATGATTAAATTCACTACCTTGACTTTTATGAATAGATATTACATATGCATGCTTGATATTATACATATCCTCCCGACTATAAATAACATGATTACCTTCAAAATCAATACTTACTTCGGCTTTTGTTTTATCAATATAATTAATATACCCAATATCCCCATTATATACATTATTATCTGGATCATTTACTAATTGTAATACCTTATCTCCTTCTTTATATATATAATCACCAATCTTTATTTCATTTTTTTTATTTGGATTAAAGATATTACGTAACATGTAATTTAGTAAATCAATCCCATTTTCACCTTTATATAAAGGGGCTAAAACTTGAATATCTTTTTCGGTTAACCCTTTATCTAGGGATTTCTTAATAATTTGTTCTAACATTTTTTTAATATTTAGACTTGGAATAGCTAAAAAATTATAATCATCATGTAATGTTAAATAGTCTTTATCTAATTCATGATCACGGATTTCTTTAGCTAATATTGGAATATAAGAATTACTAGTTTGACGATAAATATTAGTTAAGGGACAATGATTAAAATAATGACAATTAATTAAATCACTTAATACATTACCTGGCCCTACACTAGGAAGCTGATGGGGATCCCCAACTAATATTAAAGTAATATTAGAATTAATCCCTTTTAATAAAGAACAAAATAAACTCGTATCTAACATACTCATTTCATCAACAATAATTAATTTATGAGGATTCTTATTATATTCATTAACTTGAAATTCATTATTATCTTTATTCCATTTTAAATATCGATGAATTGTCATCGCTGGTAAATGAGTGGATTCACTTATTTTTTTAGCCGCTCTTCCCGTTGGGGCTAAAAGAGCAATATTTGATAGTATTTCTTGACTAGATAATTTATGGATAGTGATATATATTTGACATATCGCATTAATTATAGTTGTTTTACCAGTTCCAGGACCTCCAGTAATTAATGTAACATGATTATTAATGGAACTAGTTATTGCACTTTTTTGTTGTTCATTATAAGTAACATTATGGATATCTTCAATATCATGAACATAATTTTCTAAGTAAGTGTTACTTGGCTTTTCAAGATTTATTTTGGCCATTAAACAAGCTATTTGTTGTTCTTCTTGATAGTATTTAGCTAAATAATAAGAGGAATCTATGTTATATATTAATGAATCATTAATTAATGGGTTAATATAATTTTTTAATTCTTCATTCGTAAAATCATAATTAAAATAATTTTTTAATTGTTTAACTAAGGTATCAATTTCATAATAAGTATCGCCCTCATTATTTGAGATACGATTCATTACTTCAATAATACAAGCTTTTATCCTAATTACTTCATTATCATTTATACTATTTAAATAAATCTGATCTAATTTCGTAAAGGGGATATATTTTATCAATGAATAAATATTAGTTTTAATAAGTTCAAGAATTTTTTCACCAAAAACTTTTAATAAAGTAGTAGCTTCATTAATACTAAAACCATAAGTTTTTAATTTTATTAAGACTTCATCATCATGGCCATAAGCAATAACACTTTCATAAATTACTCCGGCTTTTTTTTCACTTAATTGAGGTACTAATAATAAATTAGCGGGATTTTCTTTTATTTTTGCTAGCGCATCTACGCCTAAAGTATCAACGATTTTAACCGCCGTTTTATGGCCACAACCTTTAATTAATGGACTACTTAAAAACTCAATTAAAGCATCCGTATCAGTTGGTAAAATAGTTTGATAATTACTCACTTTATATTGATGTCCAAACCGTTCATGATAGACATATTCACCAAATAATTGATAATTATCATCATAATTTAAATTAAGAAAGGTTCCCGTAAAAGTAATGGTTTTATTTAAGAAATCTTCCATATCGGAATCATTTGTTTCTTTAACGCGAAAAAGTCCTACTTTATAGCCGGAATCACTTTCATATATTAGTTGTCGAACTTTTCCTTTAATATATTTCATTTAATTAATTATTTCTCCTATAACATAATCTTCATTAATTTCTTTAATATAAACCTCGTTAAAAGTATTATGCTTTAATTCTTTATTAACCACTACTTTTAAATAGTCACCTGTATGACCATAAGAATTAGTTTTACTACTTCCTTCTACTAATATATTAACGGTTTTACCAATATATCCTTTATTAAAATGATACGTCAATTCATTACTTAAATTAATTAACGTTTTACTTCTTAAATGTTTAATATTTTCATCTACATGCCCATCCATTAGATCAGCCTTAGTATTTGCTCTTCTACTATAAGGAAAAACATGGACTTTAGAAAAATTAATTTTTTTAATATTATCTAGTGTAATTAAAAAATCATCATCTGTTTCATTTGGAAACCCCACTATTACATCAGTAGTAATATTTATTCCTGGTCTAATATTTCTGATTTGATTAATTTTATCAATAAAATATTTAATATCATATTTTCGATTCATTAATTTTAATATTTTATCATTACCACTTTGTAGTGGTATATGTAAATGACTCACTATTTTTTGATTATTTTTTAATTCCGTTAAAAATTTATCGTTTAATTCGGTAATTTCAATTGAAGATATTCTTATTCGTAATAAATTTGGTATTTTACTTATTTCATGAATTAAATCCGTTAGATCATGCTCCGTATTAATGCCATATGAACCGGTATGAATACCCGTCAAAACAATTTCTTGGTAACCATTATCAACTAATGTTTTTACTTCATTTATCGTGACTAAGAAATCTTTACTTCGTAAATCTTTTCGTAAATATGGAATAACACAATAACTACAAAAATTATTACATCCATCTTGAATTTTCACGAATGCCCGAGTCTTCGAACCAAAATTATTAATTTTCATATCTTCAAAAGGAAGATGACGTTCATTCGTAAAACTTACTATTTTCTGACCCTTTTTAAGATAATCTAAAACCTTTTCATAGATTGTACTTTTACCTATCGTACCAATTAAAATATCAATCCCTAAATCGTTTAATAATTCTCGCCGATATTCACTTGAACAACCACATACCACTAAAATAGCATCCTTATTTTCTCGTCTTGCTTGACGGATCATTTTAGCACATTTATTATCAGCTTGATTGGTGACACTACAACTATTAATAATAATAACTTCAGCATCCCTTATATTATCAACTAAAATAGAACCATTATCGATAAAAATACTTTTAATAAATTCACTTTCATAAGTATTAACTTTACAACCAAGTGTAATAATAATAAATTTCATGTTACCACAAATCACTTTCTCATAAATTATACCATAAAAAAATTAAAGTTTTATACTTTAATTAATTTTTTACTATCGCTTTCGCTTAGACTTTTTTCAAAAAGAATGTAATCCAGATTATCTTTTACGCCAAAATGACTTACAAAATAATTAATCATAGTAAAATCATGAAATTTGGCAAAATAACGATAATATGGTAATTCTTCATTTTCATAAGTAAAAGTCATATTCTTTAATAAATCGTCATCGATTATATCTAATATCATCATACTAGTTTTGGTACTTCCAATATACCCATCTAATAAAATACTATCTCGAAAAACATAGGATAAAACCAGTGTATCAATTACCTGTTCTGAATATAAATTTTTAAGCATTTTATCAATATTTGAAGAATTCTTTTTAATCATTTTAGTAATTAATTCAGCTCTTTTTTTAGCATCTGTTTGAAATTCATAAAAGGTATTAAATAAGATATCACTAAATGTACTAGCTGAAGCTTTATACTCAATTTTTTTATCACGATATAATACCGGATTATTTTTCACTAAAGTAGGATGATAAATTGCATCACATTCTTTTTTTCCAAACATATCTTGAATTAATGGTTTCATATTAATTAAATCAATTAATGATTCATTAATATCTGATTCTAATACTCTTTTAATTGAATTATAAGCATCATCATTTTTTCCATTGGTAAAATTCAATATTTCACTTGATTGTTCCATATTAAATAATGCTTTTGGTAAATAAGATAATAAAGATATATAATCAGAATCATATATTGCTAAACTAATAATATCACTAACTATATTTCGTGGCAATGAATCTATTGGTTCAATAAAATCACGATAAATCGAAGCACTTTGTTCTTTTTTATATAATTCTTCATTTTTAACTAAATAATCAAAATTACATGCTTTTAATTTTTCAAACAAGAATTTTAATTTATCGACTCCGATTAAATCCAATGTGTCAACCATATCCGTATTAATTAAATATAGATTTGATTTCAAACTGTTTTTTAATAAACAATAATATAAATAACTTTCATAATTAAACTTTTTCTTCTCCATAACCCTCACCTAATATAATTATAGATGATATCTAAAATATAAGCAAATATTTTTTTCAAAAAAGAAAAATAGACTTATAAGTCTATTTAACTACCGCAATAGTAATTTTTAATTCATGACCATTAATATCAAGAGCTTCTTTACCATTACCCTTATTGATAGCAACTGCTAATGTTTCATTTTTAATATAATCACTAAACTCTTTAAAGGTTTCATCTAATGCATCATCGCCTTCATAATCAATAGTAATTCGATCAGTTATTTCAAAACCACTTGTTTTACGTAAGTTTTGTACTTTAGAAACAATCTCTCGGGCATTACCTTCTAATATTAAATCAGGTGTTAAACTAGCATTTAAAACAATTACATTATTATTCTCTAAGCCAACATTAAATCCTTCTTTTTGGTCTAGTCTAATATCTACATAACTTTTGTCAACATTGTATGTTGTACCATTAATTTCCATATCTATGACATTACCAGATTCTAAACTATTTACTTCTACACTAGTAAGAGTAAGTAACTTATCTTGGAAAGCATTAATATTAGGTCCAAATACTTTACCAATCTCTTTAAAATTAGGTTTAACAATATAATTCATATATAAACTTAAATCATCGGCAAAAGTAACATTTTTAACATTTAATTCTTCTTTAATTAATTCAGTTAAATCACCAATAACTGGTAATATTTTACTAGATAAAATAACTTCACTAATTGGTTGACGAACCTTTATTTTATTTTCTTCTCTGACATATCGTCCAAGCGATATTAAATTACGAACTAAATCCATCTTTTCTTCTAAGGTTTCATCAATTAATTTTTCACTAACAACTGGAAATTTACTTAAATGAACTGATTCTTCACCAGTTAAATTAGGATAGATTTCATCCGCTAAGAATGGCGTAATTGGAGCAACTAACTGACATAAACCAACTAATACTTCATGGGTAGTTTTATAAACACTTTTTTTACTATTATCAAGTTCACTACCCCAAAAGCGTTTACGATTACGTCTAATATACCAGTTAGATAAATCTTCCGATACAAAATTAGTTATCGCTCTAGTAACTTTGTTTAAATCATATTCTTCATATGATTCAGTTACATTTTTAACTAAACTATTATATTTCGATAATAACCATTTATCTATTTCTTCTCTTTCACTTACTGGAATATTGCAATTATCGATATCAATATTATCAGTATTAGCATACATTTGGAAGAATGAATAAGTATTTTTGAATGGATTAATAAATTTACTATGTACTTCTTTTAACCCTTCTTCATCAAATTTAAGGGGTGTCCATACAGGAGACACAAATGGTATATAGAATCTTATAGTATCTGCTCCATATTTACTTATTAATGTAAATGGTTCAATAGCATTACCATGTGATTTATGCATTTTACTACCATCAGCAGCTAATAGTAAATCATTTACTAAAACATTTTTATATGGGCTTTTACCAGTTAAGAAGACCCCAATAACTAATAGGCTATAAAACCATCCTCTGGTTTGATCAACGCCTTCACAAATGAAATCAGCTGGGTATTGAGATTCCCATAAT
>CAYPXM010000037.1:0-8031 GCA_964415015.1 uncultured Muribaculaceae bacterium
ATTAATTAAGTATTCACCATAAATACCTTTTTCACCAGTACTTGGATTACGAGTAAATGCTACACCTGTACCACTAGTTTCTCCCATATTACCAAATACCATAGCTTGAACGTTTACGGCAGTACCCCAGTCTCCTGGAATATCATTCATTCTTCGATAAACAATAGCTCTTGGATTATCCCAACTTCTAAATACAGCTTTAACAGCTCCCATTAGTTGTTCTTTAGGATCTTGTGGGAATTCTTCCCCATTCATATTATCACTATATACTTTTTTAAATCGTTTAACTAATTCTTTTAAATTATCAACAGTTAAATCAGTATCAAAGTGTGCTCCAACTTCTCCTTTTAATTCATCAATAATCTTTTCAAAGAAACTCTTTGGTACTTCCATAACAACATCAGAGTACATTTGAATAAATCTTCGATATGAATCATAAGCAAATCTTGGATTACCAGTTTTATTTGCAAATCCTTCTACAGCGATATCATTTAAACCTAAGTTTAATATCGTATCCATCATTCCTGGCATACTAGCACGAGCCCCAGAACGGACACTAACTAGTAATGGATCATTATTATCTCCAAAACTTTTTCCTTGGATTTTTTCTAATTCTTTTAATGCTGCAAATATTTCACTTTCAATATTACTATTTATTTCTTTTCCATCTTTATAATATTCACAACATGCTTCAGTAGTTACGGTAAATCCTTGTGGAATTGGTAATCCTAAATTAGTCATTTCAGCTAAATTGGCTCCTTTACCACCAAGTAAATTACGCATATCTTTATTACCTTCACTAAAGGCATAAACAAATTTTGTCATATAATTTTCCTTCCTCAATAAAATATTACCTGATTATTATAAGTCAATTAAAAAAAGCCTGCAATAGATTGGCTTTAATTTGACAAATTATTAACGTTTAAATGACTTATTGTAGACTGCTTTTAATCGTTCATTACTAATATGGGTATATATTTGAGTTGTCGATAAACTACTATGTCCTAATAACTCTTGAACAACTTTTAAATCAGCTCCATTATTTAACATATGAGTAGCAAAAGTATGTCTAATGGTATGAGGTGTTACATGTTTTTTTATACTAGATAATTCTATTATCTTTTCAACTATTAATTCAATGGTTCGATTACTTAATTTATTACCATTTTTATTTAAAAATAAATAATCACCCGTGGGATTAAATTCCTTTCTTGTTTTATCAATATATTCATCTAATATTTTTTTAGTTACATGATTAATATAAACAATTCGTTCTTTTCTTCCTTTACCTAAAACTCTAATTTCATCATTAGAAATATCACTTACTTTAATCATTGCAAGTTCACTTAAACGCATTCCAGTTGAATAAAATAATTCCATTATTAACCGATTTCGTTTATCTTCTTTTAAATTATTAGGAAGACTATCAAGAAGTAAAAATATTTCATCTTCATTTAAATAACTTGGTAATTTCTTTTCACATTTCGGATTACTTACCTGTTTAAATAAATTTGTATTAATAATCTTCTTATTTACTAAATAATTATAAAATCCTCTTATACTACTTAAATTACGTGAAATAGTTCGATTATCATATTTTAATTTATCCATGTATTTCAAGTAATTTATTACATCATCATGATTCAATTTTAAATAAGATAATTTTAAAGTATTAATATAACTACAAAAATTGTTCAAATCACGAGAATAATTACTAACAGTTAATTTAGCATAATTTCTTTCATATAATAAATAATTACAGTATTCTATTATTTTCTTACCCATATATATATTATAACTTACTAAATAAAAAAAAGGAATTAAATTCCTAATTTATTCAAATTCCTTCTTACAGGTTGGACATAACTTTGTATTCTTTTTTATTACTAAGTTAACATTACATTGAGGACATAATTCATTTATTGGTTCATCCCATGAGGCATAATCACATTTAGGATAATTAGAACAACCATAAAAGGTTTTCCCTCTTTTAGTTTTTTTCATAATTATTTTCCCCTCGCATTTAGGACAGTCTATTACCTCTTTAACTTCTTTATTGGTATTTTCAATATATTTACAAGTTGGATAATTACTACAAGCATTAAAATCTCCATAACGGCCATGACGAATTACCATATCACTTCCACAATTTGGACACACTTCACCAGTTTTTTCAGCTTCCTTTTTCTCCATTTTATCAAAAGCATCTTTTACTAGTGGTTCAAAATTATCATAAAATTCATGAAGTAACTTAATATTATCATATTCACTTGATGCAACTAAATCTAATTCTTTTTCCATATTAGCAGTATATTCTACATTAATAATATTACTAAAGAATTCTTGTAATTTATCAGTTGTAGTAATTCCAATTTCCGTTGGATAAAACTTTTTATCAGTAATATTAACATATGAGCGTTCAACAATTGTTTTTAATATTGTTGCATATGTACTAGGTCGACCTATACCTAAGTTCTCCATTTCTTTAATTAAACTTGCTTCAGTAAATCTTGCTTTAGGTTTAGTAAAATGTTGTTCCTTAGTTATATCTTCACTAATAATTACATCACTTTTATAATTTGATAAATCTGGTAACACTTTATCTTCAGTATCATCATATGCTTGATATACATGTAAGTAACCATCAAAAGTAATAATACTACCCGTTGCACTAAACGTATATGCTCCATTTAATAAAGTAATAGTGGTTTGTTTTTGAATGGTATCAGCCATTAAACTAGCAAGAGCTCTAGCATATATTAAACTATATAATTTATACTCATCATTTGATAAATACATTTTTATACTTTCTGGTGTTCTTTTAATACTAGTAGGTCTGATACCTTCATGAGCATCTTGCATATTATCAGTTTTTTTAACATTTTTTACATAACCAACATACTCTTTACCATATTTATTTTCAATAAATTTAAAAGTTTCATTAATAAACTCACTACTCATTCGTTCACTATCAGTACGCATATAAGTAATTAAACCAACTGTTTCATCAGATAAATCGATACCTTCATACAATTTTTGAGCCACACTCATTGTTTTTGAAGCACTAAAATTCAATTTAGCACTAGCATCTCTTTGCAGCGTTGATGTTTTAAATACTGGTTTACTACTCTTCTTTTTATCTTTAGTAGTAATATCATCTATTGTAAAGGTTTTCTTTAATTCATTTAATATTGTATCTGCTTCATTTTCTGTTTTAATAGTAATTTTTTTACCATTATATTTTTCTAAGAGAGCCACAAAATCCGGAAAAGCAGCGGTAATCGTATAATACTCTTCAGGAACAAAAGCTTCAATTTCTCGTTCTCGATCAACAATTAATTTTAGCGCTACACTTTGCACCCTACCAGCACTTTTACCACCGGTTTTAGATTGCATTAATTTACTTAAGCGAAAACCAATAATTCGATCTAGTATTCTTCTCGTTTCTTGACTTTTTACCAAAGCCATATCAATTTTACGAGCATTACTAATGGCATTTTTAACGACATCTTTAGTTATTTCATTAAAAACAATTCGATTATAATCATTATCCTTTAAATTAAGTGCATCAAGAATATGCCAACTAATGGCTTCTCCCTCACGGTCAGGGTCAGTAGCTAAATAGACAAAATCACTATTTTTTACTTCTTTTTTTAAATCAGTAATCATCTTACTTTTACCTTTAATTGCTACATAATTAGGTTTAAAATCGTCTTCTAAATCCACTCCAAGACCATATTTACCAGATGTAGCTAAATCTCTAATATGACCTTTACTACTAACTACATGGTATTCACTACCTAAATATTTTTCTATTGGTTTACATTTACTGGGAGATTCCACAATTACTAAATTTTTCATTTATTCATCCTTTCGTCTTTCTTACTTCTTGTTTTTAGTTTGTTGTTACATCCTTTTTAACTTCATATTTTTTTAACCCTTTTTCTAGGTAATTAAAATAATTACTGGTTATTGCAAGACTACTCATTTTCATCATTCCTTTAACCGTTTGATTAGTACTAATTATTTCTTCACTGGTATATTGTAAATCACCATAGTACTTAATATTACCAGTAGTAGCATTATAAAATGCTCTATCAGTTTGCCAAGAACCATCAGCAAATACTAATCGATTAACAAATGTTTCACTAAAGAGGTCTTGACCCATATAATATCTTGGATCATAATTTAAGTCAAATAAATTAGCCGTAGTTGGAACAATATTCATATAACTAGTTAAATTTTTACTTATACTTCCCTTTACTTCAGCATTATATATAATGAATGGAGTTCGGTCTATTTCATAATTCTTAGTAATATCATAATCAAAAGCCTTTTGTAATGTTGTATCATTTAATCCATAAGGATAATGATCAGCATATAAAATTAACACTGTATCATTTAGTTCTCCGGCTTGTTCTAAACGTAATAATAGTTCTTTTAAAGCTAAATCTAATTCATGTAATTTAGATAAATAACGTTTTAAAGCAATAGGATATCCAGTATCATTATATAAATCAACATATTTATTACCAAATTCACTAGCAACTGTGTATGGTTGATGACTAGTAACTGTGGTAATCCATGCCATAAATGGTTTTGATGTATCAGATAAGAAAACATCAGCAGCTTTATCCATTAATAATATATCACTTGGCCATTCTTGATATACCGAATTATATTTAATATTTAATGCATTTACATCATAAAACTTACCACTACCCATTTTTGGATGAATAATATTACGATAGTAATATTGATCCGTATAATTATGATAACTAGTCGTATTATATCCGGCATTATTAAATAAATTAAAGATACTTTCAAAATAAGTATTATTCTTATAATTATTATATGTACAACTTCGATATATTGTATATAAACTTACTAATCCGGCCATTTCATTGTTTCCAGTAGAACAAGCATTACGAGGTGAATATGCATTTTCCCAAGCATAACCTTCACTATACAATTTATATAAAGTTGGGAACTTTTCTTGATCAATAAATAAAGTATTAACACTTTCCATCATAATGAAAATGGCATTTTTATCTTTAAATAATCCCGTATAACTATTTTTAGGAGTTATCTCCCGAGTACTAAAATACTCATTTAAAATTTGATAATTTTTATTTGTCGTATTTTCATTTAAAGTATTCCAAGCAGTATCATCTATTATTCGCGAATAATCAGTTATAATCAAATTATTATTTGGTTTATTAATAAATATTTCACCACTTCCCGTTTCTACCGGTTTAATTGATACTTTCACATCAAGTAAAAAGAAGACGGAAGTTCCATATTGATTAACAGCAATATTCGGGTTACTAGGATTTTTAAATAATGATTCATTACTTTCTAACTGTAATTCATTTTGCATTTTTTTAGCCGTGATAGTATATCGAAAAAACAATACACTTAATATTCCTAATAGCAATAAAGCCCCTCGTTCAATCCAAGGAATAATTGATTTCTTATCAGTTTTAATATGATTTTTAATTACTTTTTTATAAGTTTTTTTATCTGAGTAATTATATACCCCTAATTCTTTTGATAACTTCTTTTCATTCTTTATTCCAAAGTAAATTTCTAATCCATAAGCTATAATTATTATTAATAAAGGCAATAAAATAGTTAAATATGATAATTTAATACTTTTTAAATAATCTCCAATATAGTCTTTAACCGCTCCGGCTTGACTTGAAGTACCTAACGAAATATATACCCCTAAATAGTAATAAAAACCAACTTGTATCAAAGCATAACCACTGATCAAAAGACCAATAATAAAAACTAATATTCTTTCTAATATTTTAGGAACAAAAGAAATAATTATTGTTAAGGGAATGATAATAATATTTAATCCTAAAAAAATTCTTAAAGTAGCATATGACCAAATATCATAATGCATAATACCACGAAAAATTACTTCACTTAAAAAGGAAGTAATAATTAGTAATAAATATATTTTTATAACTCTATTTTGTTTTAAGAACTTCACGAATAACCACTCCACTATTAATTAAATCACTAATTGGCTTATAAGTAAACCGATAATTTGATAATAATCCGTATTTTTTGACATTATCTAAGTGAGCTTTAGTTGGATATCCTTTATGATTTTTAAACCCATATTCAGGATATATTTGATCTAATTTAATCATCATTCTATCTCTAGTAACTTTAGCAATCACACTTGCAGCAGCAATACTTAAACTAAGAGCATCACCATGAATTATTGAAGTTGAAGGAGTATCCATAAATAATGGCATAGCATCAACTAGAATATGTTCAGGTTTGACTTTTAAATTATTTATTGCTTCATACATTGCAAGTCTACTAGCTTCATAAATATTTACTTCATCAATTTTCTTTTCATCAATTATTCCAATTCCAATCGATATTGCTTCTTCTTTAATGATTTCATAGAATAATTCACGCTTTTTTTCACTTAATTTCTTGCTATCAGTAAGACCATCTAGCTCGTAATTAACAGGGAGTATTACAGCTGCTGCAACAACCGGTCCCACTAAGGGTCCACGCCCTACTTCATCAACACCAGCGATTAAAGTAATATTTTGGTTATATAAATTTTTCTCATATTCTAGTAAATCATTCATAGCGATCAAATGTAATTCCTTTTATTTTTTCTAATTTAATATCATTATATATTTTCATACTAATACGATCATAATCTACTTCATTACCCCGCATTATAAAGTTTAATTTACGGCCAATTATATCATAATCTTCTCCTAAATCATCACTTAATCTATCTATTCCATAATTTTCTTTTAGAATAGATGGATAATAATTATTAAGCATATTAAGGATGTGAATGGCTACTTCATCCAGTGGTAAGACATCAGTTTTAATCGCTGTAGTACATGCAAGATTTAAGGCAATTGTTTCATTATCAAACTTCGGCCATAAAATACCAGGTGAATCAAGAAGTAATATATCACTATCGGTTTTAAGCCAATTTAAGTTTTTTGTTACCCCAGGCATATTACCTGTACTTGCAACATGTCTTTTAGCAAGAGCATTAATAAGGGTTGATTTACCAACATTTGGAATACCCATAACAAGAACTTTTATTTCTGCTTTAATTAAGCCCTTATTTAAGCGAGCATTAATCATATCTTGCATAATTTCATATGTTTTACTTTCAATTTTTTTAATATCATCTTTATTATTTAAATTAACCAGTAAACAATAATTTCCCTGTTCTTCATAGTATTTAACCCATTTTTTTGTTTCAGTCAAATCACATAAATCACTCTTCGTCATAATAATTAAACGAGGTTTATTTTTTATCAAATTATCAGAATCTTTAATCTTGCTTGACTTAGGAATACGAGCATCAATTACTTCATACACCATATCAATTAAATCATAGCTTTCGGTAATTAATCTTTTAGTTTTAGCCATATGACCCGGATACCAGTTGATGCTCGTCGATGGTAAACTTTTTGTGTCTTCGTTCATTTTTTTATTCTTTCTCATTTCTCTTTTTTGATACATATCCATTATTTATCACTTCCATTCGTTTTTATAATTTCAATTTCATTATTAGAAATAACACTAATATATTTTATATTATTATTTATATTTAATCTAGTAATCTCATTTATATTTAATTCTTTTTTAATAAATTCCTCTACTATGGATTTCGATGTTGATTTATTATTTTCACAGTTCTTCGTTCTATAATAATTAGAACAATAATAATAAACCTTACCTTTAGATTTTCTCTTTATCATATTACTGCCACAACTTTTGCACTTTAAAATTCCAGATAATATATCAATGCTTCCATCTTTATTTACTTTAGATTTCCTATCTAGAATATCTTGTACTTTATCAAATTCATCTTTACTTATAATCGCTTCGTGATGATTTTCAGTAACAATCCAATTTTCTTTATCTAACTTTATTTTCTTATCAATCCTATAATTTAGTTTTCTTTTCTTACTTTGAAATAGTGTTCCTGTATAATTTTCATTTCTTAATATTGAATTTACCATTTCA
>CAYPXM010000038.1:0-7953 GCA_964415015.1 uncultured Muribaculaceae bacterium
CCTTGGTGATGAAGGAATTAAACTATTATTAAGTGATAGTACCAATGCTTTATCAGAAGGATTTTCTAAAAGTGAAAGTATTGTCGATGAAACACTTAGTGATATTATTTCAAAACATAATGGACGTGTAATTATTGCTACTTTTGCATCAAATATTTATCGTATCAAACATATAGTTGAAACATGTAAAAATAATAATCGTAAAATAGTAACTTTTGGACGTAGTATGGAAACTAGTACTAATTTAGCAATTAATACTGGTTTACTAACTGATAAATCAATTTTTATTGATTCTAATGAAGCTAATAATTTGAAAAAAAATGAAGTATGTATTTTGTGTACTGGAAGTCAAGGAGAACCCCTTGCTGCATTATCAAGAATTGCTAATGGTATTCATAAACAAATATCACTTAAAAATGATGATTTAGTTATCTTTTCATCATCTCCAATTCCTGGTAACGCTTCAAGTATCAATCGGATAATTAATAAACTATACTTACGAGGAGTAAAAGTATATACTAATTCTGAATTTAGTGATATACATACTTCCGGGCATGCTAAAATGGAAGAATTAAAATTTATGCTTCGAATCATTAAACCGGAATATTTTATGCCTATTCATGGTGAATACCGAATGTTAACTAAACATGCTAATCTAGCAGTTACTTGTGATATATTAGAAGAAAATTGTTTTGTTATGAAAAACGGTGATACATTAACAATTAATAATGGCATTGTAAGTCGTGGTCCTAATGTTACTGCGGGTGATGTGTATGTCGATGGTTCAAGAGTTGGAGATATCGGTTCAGTAGTAATTAAGGATCGTAAATTAATGAGTCGTGATGGAATACTAGTAACAATATTAAATATTAATACTACTATCAAAAAATTATTACTAAAACCAAATGTTACAACAAGAGGTTTTGTATTAGTTAATGAAAATGCTGATTTAATTCATGAAATTGAACAAAAAATAAGTGAAATAGTAAATAAAACATTAGAAAATAATAACTATAATTATACTGATTTAAAGAATCAAATTATTTTAGAATTACATCCGTTCATTAATGAGATTACCGGACGAAGACCAATTATTCTACCAGTTATTATGGAAGTAAAATAAAAATCAACGTAAGTTGATTTTTTTATTTATACCATATATTAGTTATATTTATACTAGCACTATTAGGAGTTGGATCAGGCATTACAAATTTAACTATTGTAGATAAACTAAAAGCATTTCCAAAAACTAGAGCACTTCCTGGTGATAAAGATTTTATTCTTTCTAAATATTCATTATTAACATTGATTGATATACTTTTAACAATTTTTAAATCATCGGGATGAAATAAACGGAAAATAACGAAATTAGAACATTGTGATAATACAGTCGATGATAATTCGCTAGGTCGTTGTGTAATTAAACCTAAAATTACGCCGTATTTTCTTCCCTCTTTACATATTCGATCAAATATATTATAGCCAATAACAAAAACATCATTATCATTTTGAATATATCGGTGAGCCTCTTCTAAGATAATATGAATGGGATAACTCCCTCTACTTTTTTGAGCAGTAGCATAATCAAAAAATATTTTTGCATAGATTTTTGTGATTGTTTTTGCTAATCGATCATCGACATGACTAATATTAATATTTACTAATTGACAAGCTTCATTATTCTTTTTGAAAAATGTTTCAACAAAATCATTAATATTAATATTTTCTCCCGCTTCAAAAAACTCTTTTGCACTACTATTAATAATATTTAATAAACGATTTTTTAAGATATTATTTTTTTCATAAGAAGCACTACTATTGATGGTTCCTTCACTAATAAGGGCAAACTCTAGGGCGTAATAAAAATCATCTAAGTTATATGAAAAATTAAATTCAGGTGTTAAATCATCAACATTTAAATGGATGAATTGTTGTAAAAAATCAATTACTAATGAAAGACTACTGATTTTTCCTTGATCATCAATATTTAAACATTGTTTTAAAGTACGATTATATCCCGGTTGACTTATAATACTTTCGAGTGATAATTCTTCCGTGTAATAATTTGCTAAAACAGCAATAATTTGATCTCTTATTTGCGTTCCACTTTTTCCACTTGCTAGAATATCCATTATACATTTTGCAATAATATCATTTTTATAACTACTTACTTTTTCGTCATTAGATTTAAAAACATATACCAATTTCTTCGCTTTTTCCAATATATGTAATTGACTTGTTTCGCTAACATTAAGTAGTAAAGCAAGATCATCAATATCAAGTAAAGCCGCAGGTATTTTTATTAAACTATCATCCGGGCTTTCTACTTTTGTAGTATATTTTTTTACATTTAAACCAATTACATCACTTATTTTACTAAAAGCTTGATTATACTCACCATAAGCATCAAATAATACGATATGAGCATCTTCTGGTATTTTACCATTTTTAGGTTTTAATAAATTTTGAATTATTCTTGCTGTTCCACACGACTTTCCACTTCCTGTATTTCCAATAATAGCAAAATGATTACTTAAAAATTCATTACTTTTAGCATTAACGGTAAAATTTTCATAAATATTTGAATTTCCAATATCTATTTCATTTATATCATCATCTTGATGACCGATTAATAATTCCAGTTCTGATTTATATAAAAAGCGGATTTGATTTAAATTAGAAGGCTTTTTTATTACTCCGGCATTAAAATGATTATTTTTAATAGTACCAACTAATAAAACAGCAATTATTTCCTCATTAATACTTACTATTTCACCAATATAATTAACATCTTTATCAATAATTGCCACATGATAATTTAAACATTGTAAATTTGCTTGATGGCTACCATTTTCAAAAATAATTGTATTTTCTTCGATATTTAATACTTTTCCAAACATATTATTCATAACATACCTTCTTATTCTAAATTGATTATAGCAAACAATAAAAAAAGAAGCAATTTTATTTTGCTTCTTCTTGTGCTCTCGTTTCACGAATAACCGTAATTTTAACGGTACCAGGATATTGCATCTCAGATTCAATTTTTTCTTTCATTTCTCTTGCTATTCGATAACTATTTTGATCATCTACCATATCTGGTTTTACAATTACTCGAACTTCTCTACCCGCTTGCATGGCATATGTTTTGTCAACACCTTCAAACTGATTACCGATGCTCTCTAATTGTTCAAGACGTTTAATATAATTCTCTAAAGAATCATTACGCGCCCCTGGACGAGCAGCCGATAAAGTATCAGCAATTTGTACTAATACAGAAATTATACTTCTTGATTCACAATCACCATGGTGACTTGCTATAGCATTAATAACAATTTCATCCTCATGGTATTTTTTAGCGATGTCTTTTCCAATATCAACATGACTACCCTCAACTTCAAAATCAATTGATTTACCAATATCATGAAGTAAGCCAGCCCGCTTGGCAAGTTGAACATTTTGTCCTAACTCACTAGCCATTAAACCAGTTAAATGGGCAACTTCAATACTATGTTGTAGAGCATTTTGACCATAACTAGTACGGAATTTTAATTTACCAATTAAGTTTACTAATTCAGCATCAACTTTTGAAAGTCCTAATTCGAATACCGCCTCATTACCAATTTCAGTAACTTTAGTCATCATATCATTAGATACTTTTTCATATAATTCTTCAATTCGTGTCGGATGAATACGACCATCTTTTATTAAATTTTCAATGGTAACCTTAGCCATTTCTCTTCTAAATGGATCAAATGATGAAATAACAATTGCTTCAGGAGTATCATCAATTATTAAATCCACTCCAGTTACTGATTCAATCGTTCTTATATTTCTTCCTTCACGACCAATTAATCGGCCTTTCATTTCATCACTAGGTAAGGTAATTGTACTAATAGTTTGTTCACTAGTAACATCATTAGAATAACGTTGCATCGCAGAAACAATTATTTGTTGTGCAATTTCCTTGGCATTAACCTTTGCTTTTGATTCTTCATCTTTAATGTATGATGCAATCTCAAGTTGCATCTCTTCTTCAACCCGTTTCATTAATAAATCATGGGCTTTTTCTTTTGAATATTTTGCAATTGCCTCTAATTGCTTCATTTCACTATTAAGTAATTCGGTCATCTTGGCATCTTTTTCTTGCAATTCTTTTTGTTGTAATAATAAATGATTATTTTTTTCATCAATTGCCGCATCACGAGTAACTAACATTTCTTCTCGTTTGTCTAAGTTTGCTTCTCGTTTATCTAAACGTTCATCAAGTTCTTTAATTTCTAATTTTCGTTCTTTAATTTCCCGTTCAGTTTCTTGCTTTAATTTGTATGATTCTTCTTTTAATTCTAAAATTCCATCCCGTTTGGCTTTTTCAGCTTCACGCTTGGCACTTTCAATCATTTTTTTTGCTTTGTTTTCAGAGTTACGATTTACGATTAAGGCTACAGTAAAAACGCTTCCTCCACCAACTACTAAACCACCAAAAGATGTCAAAATGGCTAATAATAAACTAGACATTTTTTCCTCCATCTATAAAAGCATATATTTTGCTTTTATAAATTTATTATAAATTGTATCAAAGAATTTAGCAAGAATTTTTACATCAAGAAAAAATTATTTATACTGTAAAATAAAATCTTTTATCGATTGATCCGCTTTCTCAGGCATATTAAATGTTTGTAAAGCATCTTTAGTCGTTAACATAATACTTTTTTCATTAAAACTTTTAATCATCTCTTTCGTTTTTATGGGATCAATTTTATATTGTTCATAAAACCAAAAAGCATAATAAAGACCATACATTCGTCTAATAGTTATATCAATTATAGGTGGATACTCTTTAATACTTACTTCTTTACTTAAGTATTCAGTTAAATTATTAAAATCATCATACAAGGTATTAACCATAACGCGTTTAATAAGGAGCGATTCCAATTCATTAGAAGGATCAAAAAATTTTAAATAATCTAAGTGAAGTAATTCTAAAAAGTAAGGATATATCTCCCATAAGGGATTTTCACAAGTAATATAGTCTAGTTGTTTATTCTTTTGTAAGTTTAGTAAAGTATTATAGTGAACCATTTCATGAGTTAATATTGCACTACAAAATAGATTATTTAGCCCCATTGTTTCTATATATGGTTTTTGATAAAAACAAGGATAAGTCATTCCTTGATTAATATTACTATTTGCTTTACTAATTAAGATTCGTTCACTATTCATCGCATCAATAAAAGTTTTAAACAAATTTTTATCATAATTTAACAAAAAAATACTTGTATAATCAATTATTTCCTTATTATTAATATCACTTCTTAATATACTATATTTACGATTAGGAATAAAATTTTGGGGATAAACAGAAATATTTTCAATAAAGGTTTTAATATTATCATTGATTTCTCGAAAATCATGATAGTAAATTATTGAATTAATTGAAGCTTTATTTAAATTGTTTCGCGATTTAGATAGGGCTTCATTTAAAAAATTACTATTATAAAAAGGATTATTTTTTCGTTTCATAATTAAAAGGGTAATCAATAAATCAAAGTATGCTTTATCTTTATCGCTTGTTAATTGAATAATTTTTTTGAGACTGGTTAAAAATTCACTATAATTCGTCATATTTACCCCCTTATTTAATAAGTTATAGTATCAAAAGCGTAGCAACATGTCAATTATAAAAAAACAACTTAATTAGTTGTTTTCTTATTAATAACGATATTAAAGTGTTCTCTTATTTTTGCTTCTAAATTTTCTTTTAATTCGAGGTTTTCTTTTAAATATATTTTAACATTTTCCTTACCTTGACCAATTTTTTCGCCGTTATAAGAGTACCACGCTCCACTTTTTTCAATCAAGTTAATTTCACTAGCTAAGTCTACTATTTCGCCTTCACGACTTACACCTTCCCCATACATTATGTCAACACACGCTGTTTTAAATGGAGGTGCAACCTTGTTTTTAACTACTTTAATATTAGTTTTATTACCAACAATGTTATCGCCATTTTTTATTGCTTCACTTCTTCTAATATCAAGTCGAACTGATGCATAAAATTTTAAGGCTCTACCACCTGGAGTGGTTTCAGGATTTCCAAACATTATGCCAACTTTTTCACGCAATTGATTAATAAATATTGCGGTCGTTTTAGTTTTATTAATGGTTCCTGATAATTTACGAAGTGCCTGAGACATTAGTCTTGCTTGTAAACCAACATGGGAATCGCCCATTTCACCATCTATTTCAGCTTGTGGAACTAATGCTGCTACTGAATCAATTACGACAATACTTACTGCTTCACTTCGGACTAACGCCTCACATATTTCTAAGGCTTGCTCTCCAGTGTCAGGTTGAGATAATAATAATTCATTTATATTTACCCCTAAGTTTTTGGCATAAACTGGGTCAAGAGCATGCTCAGCATCAATAAACGCAGCACGACCACCTGCTTTTTGTACCTCAGCAATGGCTTGTAAAGCAAAGGTGGTTTTTCCTGATGATTCTGGCCCAAATATTTCAATGATCCTTCCTTTTGGATAACCACCAACACCTAATGCCACATCAAGAGCAATTGAACCAGATGATGTTACATCAATTTCCATATGATGTTGATCTCCCAGTTTCATTACAGCCCCTTTACCAAATTGTTTTTCTAAATCAGCTAAAACTTGATCTAATATTTTATCTTTTTCTGGATTTGATTCACTTTTAATTGTTTTCATTTTTTCTCCTATCTTGTTCATAATTACATTTTATAATGATTTATTTTAATTGTCAACAAAAAACCGAACAATTGTTCAAATTATTTTCACTCCCTGTAAATACCCTATCTAATTGCTTTTAATTTGTCAAATAGCTATTATTATTTTTTCGTGATTAAATCTTTTACAATAATGATAATTCTATCTAATTAATTTAATTTTTTTGAATGCAAAAAAAAAGCAATATTTACTTTTTTTACTTTTCACTAAAAATATAGTCTTTACAATTTAAATAATATTGTACTCCGGAAATGACGGATAAAATGGTAGCGATAATAACAATCGTTTCATCAACTCGAATACTAGTACTAATAAGTTCAAATGGTAAATTATAAAACATTACTAAAGTAATGCCAACCATCATAAAAATGGTTTTAATTTTACCTGCAATACTAGCCGCAACTACTTTTCCTTTTTTACCACAAGCCATTTTAAAAGCATCGGTAAAAGTATCTCGAGTAATAATAATTACGGGAATAATTATTGATATAAAGCCATTACAAGCTAAAATAATTAATAAACCATTAACTAATATTTTATCAGCTATGGCATCCATTACTTTTCCAAAATCAGTAACTAAGTTATATTTTCTAGCAATATAACCATCTAAGAAGTCAGTTATTGAAGCAATTGCAAATAAGCCACCGCCAATTAAATAACGAAGATCTACTAATACTTTTCCTTTTATTAAATATTCTGGAAATTCAATTCCTACTTGATACCATGGAAAACACAATAAAACTAGTATAATTACTGATATTACTATTCTTCCCATAGTTAATTTATTTGGTAAATTCATATATTTTTCCTACTTCCCATACGCAATTTCATTTGCAACTTTACTATCAATAGTTATTTGTTTAACACTCCATATAATTATAAAAGCTAATAAGATAAAAACCAAGGTATAAATAACGATAAAAATGCGATTATCTTTTTGATTAGATTTTTGATTAGTATAAGGACTAATAATTCTAATCTCTTTAGTTTCTTCTTTGTTTTTTTCTAAAACAGCCTTTTCAATTTCCTTAACGGGAATTTTTGAAGTATATTCAAAGACATATTCATTAAATTTCTCATCAATTTTAGCAATATCTTGACCTAAATACTTGGCATATTCTAAAACATTTTCTTTTAATTCAAAAATGTCTTTAAATCCACCAATATTACCATCTTCAATATTACATAA
>CAYPXM010000039.1:0-7278 GCA_964415015.1 uncultured Muribaculaceae bacterium
GTGTCAACAAAGGAACTAATAAAAAAGATATTATTTTTGTTGATATTGTTCCAATAGAAATAAGTATTGTATATTTTAAAAGTGTATCATTATTTTTCATTTAATACCTCAAATGGTAACAATGCTTTTGAATAAAGTGACTTTTGTATTAGCATAAGATTACTTCTAATTATTTGATTATTTATATCTACATCCAACAATAATTTATTAAAAAGTTCAATATCAAAACAAGAAAATAATTCTAAATTATATTTTAAACTATTTGAATAAGAACAAACCTCGTTCATTTTATTTTCATATGATAATGAAATAAAAGGAATTGAATTTTTAATTGACATAACTATTCCATGGTATCTCATGCTAACAACAAAGTATGAAGACGAAATCTCATCAATATATTCAAATCGATCATTAATTTTTTTATAAGAAAAAATATTTAAATACCTTTTATTATCAATATTATTTAGTATTTTTTTTATAAATAAATTTTCTTCAATTGTATTAAGATGAGGGATAACTTCAATAATTTTATTTGTACTTAAAGCATAATCTCCAATAGTACTAATTATTTTGGAATATAATTCCTCACTATTTATTCCTCTGAAATTGGGATGAGAGCTAATATCGGATAATATTAAAATTATTTTTTTCATATTTCTTATTTTCTTTGGTTTATAATCCAATAAAAATGCTGTATCAACACCTAATTTACTTTTAATATTCATTGAATGTAAATATTCATATGATTTTTTTTCTCTCACATAAATAATGGAATTTAATAGCACCTTTTTTGCTAAGTTATTAAAAATAAATGATTTACTTTTTCCAATGGTATTGAGATAAAAAATTGGTTTTTTATTTCTTTTAACAACAAATAATAGTCTGATTAAAAAACGATAATCTCTATAGATTCCTATATTTGCTCCCGAAGGAGAAACGATTATATAATCACTTTCATCTACTATATTATCAAATTTTTTTAAATATTTATTCCCGGTAAAAGAGCTAAAAATTAATTTTAAAAAAATATTTATATATCCGATTTTTTTTAGAGTGCAATCCTTTTCATGAATAATATTATGTTTATTATATTTTAAATTATCATTACCATTATAAATAATACTTACATTTAAGTTTTTTATTTTATTAAATAAAGTATCCAATAATGCTTCTGCTTCTTTATTAATAATCGGATTAACAAGTTCATACAACCAATTATCGTCTTTGGGAATAATATCTTGAGTAATAAAAACAATAATGTCTGAATCACTCATTAACGCATATTTTTCTCTTGTTAAGCTATGAGAAAATTCTACTTTTTTAATTAATTCATAATTAAAATTATTTTCATTTAATATATCTAAAGTATTATCAGTTGATTCCGTCAATAAAAACAATATTTTATTAATATTTACCTTTTTTTGATTAATTAAATTATTATACAAGTTTAATAAATAAGAACTTGCATTATATAAAGGACATATTATGTCTATATTCACAATAATCACCTAACTCTACTATGTTTATTATATCAAATAAATACATTATATTAAACAAAAAAATAAGACAATTTGTCTTATTTTGCTCCTCTACATAAGAATACTGATTTAATTGTTTTAAAAATTATTTTAGTATCTAATTTCATATTACAATGTTTAACATAATATAATTCCATATTGATACGTTCATCGTAAGTTGTATTACTACGGCCATTAGCAGCCCAGTTTCCAGTTAATCCTGGTTTAACACTTAAAAATTGATTCTTATATAGACCAAATTTATCAATTTCACCATCTACTACTGGACGAGGTCCAACAAGTGCCATGTCACCAATTAATATATTAATTAATTGAGGTAATTCATCTAAAGATGTTTTTCTTAAAATATTACCTATTTTAGTAATTCGTGGATCTTTTTCTAATTTATAATTAATTTCAAATTCTTTCTTTTGTTCATCAGTAAAATTATTAAATAATTCATTAGCATTAGAATACATTGTTCTAAATTTATACAAATAAATATATTTTCCGTTTTTACCTATTCTTTTATGTTTATAGAAAACATTACCTTTACTATCAATTTTAATCATGATAGCAATCAGTAAAAATAAAGGTGCAAGTAGAACTAAACCAATGCTTGAAGCTAATAAATCAAAACCCCTTTTGATAATAAAATAATAATTGTGTTTACATTCATTTTTAGAAATTGCATAACTTTTAACATTTTCAACAACTGCATTATTCATATCAATGCCCCCAATATTCTTATATAATTTCATCAAGTCTCATATCAATTTGTATATAAATAATAACATGGTTGTCGAAAAATGTCAATCAAAAAGTAAAATGAATTGTCAATTGTCATTATTAATTACTTTCATTGGATTAATAATAAGTAAATCATTTGTATAATCTTTACCTACTAAATGATGTAATTTTTTTATTACTTTTGGCAACATAATATATTTTTTATTATCAATTCGATGAACATCACTTGACAGTGCATAGATCATCTTCTTTTTTAGCATGTATTTTAGCATCTTCTCGGCGTCCTTACCATAATAACCTAATAATGATGGGTAGTTACCAACTAGTAAGCACCCATTATCTATTAAATCATTAAAAAAATTATAATTAAACATATAGCTATCATATCGCTCTGGATGAGCAATTAAGGGGATATAGCCATTAATTTTTAGCTCATGAACAATATTTAAGATATTAGGATAAATAGTAAATTTATATAACTCAATTAAAACATATTTACTATTATTAATGGAAGCAGTTTTACCACTTAATAAATCATCGGCAATATCTGGATAAACACATATTTCATTTCCTAAATATAAATTAATATTAGTTTTACTCTGCAAGTTTTTTAAAATAGGATAATTACTATCTTTATCACTATTAAACTTCGTTTGACAAACAAAATGAGGAGTAAGCACTATATCGGTTACTCCATAGTTAGCTGCTTCTTCAAGTAATTTAATGCTTTCTTCTTCGGAGGTCGATCCATCATCAACATTATAAATTATATGACTATGAATATCGACCATATTAATCCTCGTTTAAGTAATAACTACCATAATAACTATTACTTGTTGATTCTACTTTATTAACTATTACCCCAGCTATGTGAGCATTAACATTTTGTAATGTTTTCTTCGTCTTTTCTAATATTTCAATTGGAGTATTTTTAAGCGTTGTTACAATCACAGTAGCATCTACATATTTAACAATTGCTAGTGCGTCATTAAGTCCATAAACGGGTGGACAGTCAAAAATGATTACATCAAAATCATCTTCGATTTTTTCAATCACTTTTTTCATTTTTCGTGATTCAAGTAATTCACTTGGATTAGGCGGGATAGTACCCATTGGTAAAACAAATAGATTTGGTAATACCGTTGGTTCAATAACTTTATCATACTTACTTTCAATATTAGTAATTAATAAATCAGATAAACCATTTTTATTAGATACTTCAAATATTTTATGTTGTCTCCCTTTACGTAGATCACAATCAATTAATAATGTTAGTTTACCTAAAGATTCATAACTAGCAGCAAGATTTGCTGCGACAAAGCTTTTTCCTTCTCCAGGAATCGAACTGGTAACCATTATTTTCTTAGTATCACGATCAACACTAGAAAAAGAAAGATTAGTACGAACCGTTTTTATTGCTTCGGCAACACTACTTTTGGAATTAATAATAATATCTAATTCTTTTTGCATTTTGTTACCTTCTTTCTCGTTTTTAGTGGTACCGTACCAATAACCGGTAAACCAATAATATTTTCAATATCTTCAATACTCTTTATTGAAGAATCAAAATAATATTTAATAAATACAACACTAAGACCAATAGCTAGTCCAATAACGGTAAATATTAATTCTTCTTTTAAAGGATTTATATTACTGGGATTTTCATTTACTTCTGCTTTATCGATAATACTTATATTTTGAATTTTATATAATTCTTTAATTTCTTTACTAAAGACATCGGCAATATCATTAGCAATATTACTTGCTAAATGAGCATTTTCATCCGTTACTTCAATTTTAATTATTTCCGTATTATTGACACTAGTTACTTTTATATTTTTAATTACTTCATTTTCACTATAATCTAATTCAAGATTATCAATTACTTGTTTAATAATTCTTCTACTTTTAATTATTTCACTATATGTAGTAACCAACTTTTGATTTAAAGCAACATCGGTTTGATCAATAGTACCTTCATCACTACTTGCTTTAGTAAGAAGGATGGTTGTATAACTTTTATACTTTGGAGTTTGAAAGTAACACATAAAAATTGTCCCTAATACTACTATTAATAAAGTTATTCCTAGGATTATTAAATTTTTATCTCTAAAATATTTAAGTAAGTCTTTAATTTTTATTTCTTCCATTGCATTCCCTCATACTCTTCTTCTATTCTTTGATAATTATATAATAGGTTTATCTAAATTACAATTTAAAATCAAAAAAAATTAAAACTTTGTTTTAATTTTTATTTTAAAAAGTCAAATTTAACTAAACTAATTAATGGTAATTTAACTGCTTTTTTTTGAATTACATTTACTAAGCCCATAATAGCTAGAATAAAGAAGATAATCCCCACTAAATTAATTATTAGGATAATTGGTAAAGTAATTAGTGATAATAATGTACTTCCAGTTGAATATACTAGAATAGCTCTAATAAATGCTACAATGAAGAAAATAACTGCATATAATACTTCTCCGATACATATTTTTATTCCTTGATTAACATTAAATTTTACATACTTACTATCTTTAGCAGTAAATAATGGGACTAAAAACAAAATACCCAAATAAGAAAGTACTCCCATAGCAACATTAGATTCAATATCTTTTTTATCAAAATCTTTTGTTACATCTTTCATTTCAATTAATTTTTTAAAACTCATAAAATCAAACCATTCCTTCTGATTTAATTTTATCATATATTTTTAAAATATCAACTAGTTATCGCCCTCATTAAGCATAGTTTCAATAAAAATTCCATAGCCGGTTTTAACATTATCAATAATGACATGGGTAACTGCTCCAACGAGTTTATTATTTTGAATAATTGGTGAACCACTCATTCCTTGAACTACTCCACCAGTTTTACTAATTAATAAATCATCAGTTATTTCAAAATAAATATTTTTTATTTTACTCGTTTCATTGATTTCTAAAATATTAATATCATATTCTTTTATTTTATTCCCTTCAATCGTCGTAATAAATTTAGCTTTACCAATTTTTACATCCTTTTTACTAGCGATTTTAATTAATTCTTTATCGGGTAATTTTTCTTCGTATATACCATATATCCCCACATTAGTATTTTTCATGATTTTGCCATAAGAATTATCTTTATTAAATTTCGCATTTTTACCACCGGGACTACCATTATAACTTTTTTTAATCCCCGTTACATAGCTTTCAAAAATAAATCCTCTTTTAACTTCGATTCTTTCCTTTGTCGTATTTTCAATTATTTCATGACCAAGTGAAGCATATACTTTAGTTATTGGATCAATATATGTAAGAGTACCAATACCAGTTGTTTCATCTTTTACATATAGACCAGTTTTATATATTCCATCTATTACTTTAATTTCTAATGTTTCCGTTAATTCGTTTTTTCCGCGTAAAAAAGTAATTTTTATTTTATTTTTTTCTTCAATATTATTTTCTATTGCTCTTACTAATTCATTAATTGAATTAACTTCCGTATCATTTATTTTAATTATTTTATCACCAATAATTAGTTTACCTTTATTATAGGTATTATTTACTTTATAAAAGCCAATAATAGTTACTCCTTTAGTACTTATAGTTATCCCAATATTTTCTCCCCCAGGAATAACTTCACTAGAATAAGCCCAAATATTAATTGGCATTAAAAGTAATAGACCTAATATAACCAGTTTTTTCATGGTGTCACCTTCTTTATCTTATTATGGTTTTAAAAGAAATAAAAAAACAGGTAATTATTACCTATTCTTCTATTTCTAATTTTTCTAATTCACCATTTTCATTCATAATTTTACTAACACTTTCAGTCGCTGTAGTTAGTTTATCATTACATGTTTTAGCAAGTTCCATGGCTTTAGTATATTTACTAATTGCCTCTTCTAAAGGTACATTTCCTTTTTCTAATTCACTTACTATTTTTTCTAATTCTACTAAATTACTTTCAAAATCATTATTTTCCATCTTTTATCTCCTCTACTTTAGCAATAAATAAACCATCACTAACTCTAATATTTAACAGATCATCTTTACTTATATTTTTAACCGATGTTATAACACTTTCATCTTTAGAAACCATCGAATAACCACTTTTTAAAATATTTAGTGGATTAACCAGTTTTAAGGTATTAATTAAGAGCATATACCGGTTTGTTTTAAGGTTTATTAAGTTATTTATTTGATTATTTAATTTATCAATTAAGTTATCCAATTTTTGTTCTTTTATTTCATATAATGCTAGCGGATTTTTTAATACATAACTAGTAATTAATTTATTTAATTTTTGTTTATTAATTAATATATTATTATTAATATTTTCTCTTGAACGGATAGTTAGTTGATTAATATAATTCTTTACTTCACTTATTAAAGGGACACACATTTCCGCTGCTCCGGTAGGAGTTGGTGCTCTAAGGTCAGCAACTAAATCAGCAATGGTAAAGTCTACTTCATGACCTACCGCACTAATAATTGGGGTATTTGCATGATATATCGCATCAGCTACTATTTCTTCGTTAAAAGCCCATAAATCTTCAATCGAACCACCACCACGACCACAAATAATTACATCTAGGCCTGCTTTGTCAGCACATTTTATTTGACTAGCAATATTATTAGCCGCCAAAGCGCCTTGAACAAGTGATGGAAATAAGATTATTTCAGCAATTGGAAAACGCCGTTTAATAGTACTTATAATATCTTTAACGGCAGCTCCAGTTTTAGCTGTAATAACTCCTATTTTAGTTGGGTACTTGGGAATATCTTTTTTATGTTCAATATTAAAATATCCTTTGGCACTTAATTTTTGTTTTAACTGTTCATATAATACAAATAAATTACCTAAACCATCTTTTTCCATTTTAGTGACATATATTTGATAAGTTCCCGCTACTTCATATAAACTAATCCGACCAGTAATTAATACTTGATCGCCATCAACTGGTTCAAAATTTAAATTAAGCGCATTATTATAAAACATTACTGCACTTATTTTACTCGTCTCA
>CAYPXM010000040.1:0-7265 GCA_964415015.1 uncultured Muribaculaceae bacterium
CTCAAGGGTTACAAGGTATCCAAGGACCAACTGGTATTACAGGAGCTACTGGACCGACTGGAGCTACTGGTGCAACGGGTCCTCAAGGGTTACAAGGTATCCAAGGTCCAACTGGTATTGCTGGGGCAACGGGACCAACTGGAGCCACTGGTGCAACGGGTCCTCAAGGGTTACAAGGTATCCAAGGACCAACTGGTATTACAGGAGCTACTGGACCGACTGGAGCTACTGGTGCAACGGGTCCTCAAGGGTTACAAGGTATCCAAGGTCCAACTGGTATTGCTGGGGCAACGGGACCAACTGGAGCCACTGGTGCAACGGGTCCTCAAGGGTTACAAGGTATCCAAGGACCAACTGGTATTACAGGAGCTACTGGACCAACTGGAGCTACTGGTGCAACGGGTCCTCAAGGGTTACAAGGTATCCAAGGACTAACTGGTGCTACTGGACCAACGGGACCGACTGGTCCAACCGGGCCTACTGGACCAGCTGCAACTATTGATAGTATTTTAGTAGATAATGATGGTGAAACAACTGTAGCTAATGGGGCTTTACTTGATTTAGGTAGTTTAATTAATTCTACTGGAACTAGTTTAACTTTTACTGCACCTAATACAGTTACTATGAGTGCTGGAACATATTTAATACATTTTGATTCTTTAATAAGCAATGCTTCAGCTTCCGGAGACGTAGGAGCATCACTACAAATAAATGGTACCCCTGTTCCTAATGCGAGTGAATATGTAAATGCTACAACTACTGAAACACAAATTGCACTACAACATAATGTAACTGTAACCGACGGAACAACAATTACTATATTAAATGCATCAACTGTACCTAATGTCTTCCATGATTCAAGTTTATCAGTTATTAGATTAGTATAATGAAAATAATAGTTTATGCCATATGTAAAAATGAAGAACAATTCATTAAAAGATGGCTTGCATCAATTAAAGATGCCGACGATATATACGTTTTAGATACTGGTTCTACCGATAACTCATTCTCTCTATTAAAAAATGCTGGTGTTCATGTTAAGAAAAAGATTATTACGCCGTGGAGATTTGATGTTGCTCGTAACGAAGCTTTAAATATGGTTCCTAAAGATGTTGATGTATGTGTTAGTCTAGATATTGATGAAATTATTACTCCTAATTGGCGTACCATAATTGAAAATACGTGGAAAAATGATACTTCACAAATGCACTATTTATATCACTGGAATCATGATGAAGATGGAAATCCAATCATAAGTTTTCAAAGTGAAAAAATTCACGAAAGAAATAATTTCATTTGGGTAAATGCGGTTCATGAAGTATTAAAATATACTGGTAATAATTATAATCTGGTTACCAATAATGAGTTAAAAATTGATCATTATCCAGATAATAATAAAAGTCGTAATAGCTATCTTCCATTGCTTGAACTAGCAGTAAGAGAAAATCCCGAAAATGATCGTAATATGCACTACTTGGGTCGTGAATATATGTATTATAAACAGTATCAAAAAGCTATTGAAACACTATTAAATCATATAAAATTAGAAAGTGCCACTTGGATTGATGAAAAAGCCGCTTCCATGCGTTTCATAGCGAGAAGTTACATGGCTTTAGGAAAACAAAAAGAGGCTTTAATATGGTCTCAAAATGCAATTGATTTAGCTCCTCATTTAAGAGAAACATATATGGAAAAAGCATTAATATGCTATGACTTAAATGATTATTACAAGGTAATTATTCTATCACTGCAAGCACTATCAATTGATAATAATCGCTATTCTTACATTAATGAACCATTTAGTAGTGATTATTACATTTATGATTTACTAAGTATCATTTACATAAAATTAGGCTTCATAGATATTGCCAAGCTTTATATAAAAAAAGCAATTAAAATAAAACCGACAAAAAGATTAATAAATAACCTAGTGATTTTAAATAATTACAAAGGATAATTAGTAATAATTATCCTTTATTTAGGCATACTAATCATATAATGTACTTATTTGCCATTATATTTACATAAATCACTAATAATTATGAATATCTCTAAAAAATATGTTATAGTTATATAGTGATTAGAAGTGAGGAGTAGTATGGAACCTTTTCTATTCAAAATAATAAATAGTAAAAATATTTCAAAAGTAATGAAATATGTTATTGCATCAATTTTTTACCTATTTTTAATATTATTACTGGGTTATATTTCTTATATAAGTAGTAACTTTATTACAAGAATTATTTTCTTAACACTAGGTTTATTATTTTTAATAATTTATTTCCGCGACTTAATTAAAATTAAGAATAAATGATGTTATGCATCATTTTTTTATGCTATAATACAATACATGGAGGGTTTAAAATGAAAAATAATTATCCAATAAAATATGCAATATATCCCGTAGTTGAAAAAACCGGCTACAACCATGGAATTAATTCTTTAGAAAATAAATCAGAAATAATTGGTTATATTCCATGTAAATGTTTTGTTGTAAGTGAACAAAAAGAATATTTAGTTAATGGCTTAGAAAAAATAGTTTATAATATTGTTTTTCCCTTTAAAAAAGGAAATTCATTCGATTATATTCGTACTGAGCCACAATATGATTATTATCATGATGTTATTAATGCTGTAAAAACTAATCATGTATTTAATGATTTTCAAGATGCTAAAAAGTATGCCACAAAATTAAATAATGATATTGTAATGAATAAAATTACTTTATCATCCAATATTAATGCCAAAAATTATAATGAAATAGTTTCAAAAAAATTTAAAAAGCATGAACAATTAATGGCAAACTACTATTTATTAGCTGAAAAAATGGAACAAAAAACAACTGATTTAGTAGTTAATAAAAGAATAAAAGACAAAGGAATTATTGTTATAAAAAAAGACATTACACATTATAAAGAATCAATATATAAATACATTCAATATAATGCGCAAGAAAAATTTGTGGTGTATTCAATTACTAAAAAAATATTTGATATGTTATTAATTGATCGCCAAATGAATATGCCGATAGTAGAAAATGTCGGACAAATACTTTTAATAAATGATGGTGAAAGTAATAAAATACAACTAATTAATCCTCAAGATGAAAACGAATGTAATTACATTGAATGTGGCAAATTATTTCTTAATATGAGTGAAGAACAAGCATCTTTTGAAAGAGATAATAAAAAAACAATAATATACACTGAAGAAACCTATGAGGATTTTATTAAATCATATCTAATTAATAGCAATATTGAATCCGAGATAACGTTAAAAAAATCAAAAATTGCAAAACGAATATTATTATAAAGAGGTGAAAAAATGAAATATTGTATCAATTGTGGGCATGAATTAAAAGAAAATGCTGATTATTGCATCGGATGTGGGAAATTAGTAATTAAACCTAAAAATTATGAAATCCATAAAATGCCATCTTGGGCAATCACCCTTATTGTATTAGGTGCTGTTGGTTCAATTATTTTTGTTATTTTATACTTTTTTATATGCGTTGTTGCAGCACTGTTATAAGGAGAATTGTATGATTTTAGAAAAAGAATTATGGGTAAAAGAAGATATTAAAGAATTTCAAAGATTTTTAAAAACATTTGAAAATCCTGAAAAAAAAGAATGGTCTACAAACATATTGCAGACTAAAATGCCCGTATTAAGCATCAAAACAAAAGACATGGCGAGTATAATTAACAATATTAAAAAAGGTAATTACTTATCATTTATTGATTTATGGATATGGGAGTATTATGAAAATACGGCTATTATTGGTTCATTAATAAGTAGTATTCCTGATTTTGAGACGAGAAAAAAATATTTAAATCAATATATTATAAAAGCAGATAACTGGGCTACTTGTGATTTATTAAAATTTAATGTTTTAGGAAATGAAGAATCATATTTTAGATTAGCAAAAGAATATGTAACAAGTGATTTGCCATTTGTTCGTCGCTGTGGTTTATATATCTTATTTGATTTTATAACAAACGATAAATATAATAAACAAATATATAATATAATTGATTGTTTTACCAATGAAGAACATTACTATGTTAATATGATGCTTGGGTGGTTACTAAGTGAGTGTTTTATTAAAGATCGCAAGCAAGCATTAGTATATTATAAGAATAATAACTTAAATAGAATAGCAATGAATAAAGCAGTACAAAAATGCCGTGAAAGTAGACGTGTAACAGAAGAAGATAAAGAAATGTTAAAACAATATAAGAAATAAGAAATTAAAAAAAAGTAAATTACGATTAGTATTTTTTCCACCCAATGAAGACCGTAAATCAAAAAATATATACTAAATATTAAGTAATAAACATATTATTACAATGAAATAAAAATAATATTTGATATTATTTTTTTTATGCTATAATAAACTATTAATGGAGGAAATTATGAAAATAAATTATAGTCGTGGAGAAGATTGTAAGAAAATAGCATATGAATTAAAAAAAGTTTTAAAAGAAAAAGTTTCATTTAACTACTATGGGATTGATAACCCTATCTTAGAAGGCGTGTTTTGTAAAAACAGAAGTTTCGCACCATTTTATAAAGATTCTGACGTAATGTTTTTTATTAAATATAACAAATCAGGATTTTTACGAATAGCAATTGATTTTAAAGCAAATAAAAAAGAAGATATTATTAATGCCATGGAAGAATTAATTATCGCTTTAACAAAAATAAGTATTGATGAAAAACCAATTGGTATGCCACTAGCGATGTATGAAACTGACCAATCTTTAGTCACTGAATATGCCTTTACAAATGTTATCGAAACTATTAATGCGTTAGAAACAAATACATTGTTTAAAACGGATGAAAAAATTAATAATATTAGATACTTTAATAATTGCAATAATTGTATTAATAAAGCCAGTGTCATAGATTGTGATATTGATAAAGAACTATCATATTGTACAAAGAAAGATAACGAAATTAATCCTGATACATTACGTAACTGTGACCAACATGAATATGTTAGTGATTTAAAAGAAATTATTAAAACTTTAATTAAAAATATATAAAACCTTTAAGCGTTCATTAATGAATGCTTTTATTTTGGCTTAATAATATAGTATAATTATCATAGGTGGTAGTATGAATATGAAAAGAATTAAAAAAAAGGCATTATACTTATTATTACTTTGTTTAATATCAATTGGTATTATTATTTATAATAAAATTAAAGAAGCAAATGTTGATGAACCAATACCACAAATTAATATTAATATTCCCGAATATAATAGTAATTATTATATATCTTTAAACGATAATCTACCTACATTTACTGAAGAAGAAATAAATGAATCTACTACCTTTGAAAAATATAGTAATTTAGATAAACTAAATCGATGTGGCGTTGCCTATGCTTTTCTAGGAAAAGAATTAATGCCTACTGAAGAACGTGGTTCAATCGGAATGATAAAACCATCAGGATGGCATACGATAAAATATGATAATATATCTGGTAAATATTTGTATAATCGATGTCATTTAATCGCCTATCAATTAACTGGAGAGAACGCTAATAAAAAGAATTTAATAACTTGTACTAGACAAATGAATATTTCTGGAATGAAAGTCTTTGAAGATCAAGTAGCTCAATATATCAAAAATACAAATAACCATGTATTATATCGAGTAACACCAGTGTTTGAAAATGATAACTTACTTGCTAAAGGTGTTCAAATAGAAGCATTATCAATTGAGGATGAAGGAAAAGGAATAAAATTCAATGTTTTTATTTATAATGCACAAGAAGGAATAAACATTGATTACTCTAACGGTGATAGTTTTTTAATTAATGATTAAAATTATTTACTATTATTATTTTTTTTGATATATATTATTTAGGGTCCATTAGAAAGGAGAAACATGCATAATATTTCAGATAGAAAACTAATGATGATCTATGGTGGTGGAGTGCTAAAATATCTAATAAAATATTATAAATTTATTAGATATTGTGTATGGGAATATATTGATAATTATCGCTATAATAAAAATTTTTGAGAATTAATAAAAATTAATATTTCCATTTACAATTTTTGTAAGCAATGTATTAATTCATTTCTTGATAAAAATATGATATAATCACTATAGAAATGGAGGCATTTATTATGAATGAAGATGTGATCAATACTAATGATGTGATCAATACTAATTATGATAAATTAATTGAAGTTGCTGTTCACAATGAATGTGATGTTCTTAGTGAACGAGCAAAAGATGAAATTAAAAGAAGAATTATATCTGGAGAAGTAAAGTATAACTTTGGGAACGAATTACCCCTTGAACAAGTAGCATCGCAAATGTTATATGTTATAGAATTAGCTAGAAAAGAATATTTGAAAACGATTGTACACAGTAAAGAAAATGCTAAATAATAATCATGGTACATTTTATTTTTGTGAAGTAAAAATGAAAGTGGCAATATAAAAACAAACTTTTTTTAATTAAAAGTTTGTTTTTTAATCAACATAATTTAACTTGGTTATTAACTGACAAAATTATGCATCATTTGAATAAGAAAAGATGATATGAGAATTATCTCTCAAAATCATCTTTTTATTTTGTTTCAATAAGTAATCCATTTTCGTTGTTAATATTATTTTCAATATGCTCAAGATTTTTTAAAGATTTATTTTTCTTCAATAGTTCCATTTGTTTTTTTGCAATATCATTTAATCTTACAAGTCGTTCACTCTGCGGTACTCCCATTTCAATTAATTCGGCATTAATATTTTCTAAATTGCTAAGTATAACTAAATGAAGGAGATCTGTGTAATCTCTAATATTTCCATTTTCAGCTAAATCATAATTACTGGTTCTCCATTCTTTGGCAGTCATTCCAAATAAAGCAACATTTAATACATCTGCTTCTTCCGAATAAACATATTTTTTCTGTATTTCTGTTAAGGTTGGAACTATAACACTTTTTATTGCATCAGTATGAACTATATAGCTGATATTAGCTAAAACTCTGTTAGCATGCCAATCTATTTTATTTTGATAAGCTTCATTTTTCTTCAATCTTTGAAACTCTTGAATTACATATAATTTGAATTCTGGACTAAGCCAGCTTGCAAATTCTAATGCTATATCACTTCTAGCATATGTTCCACCGCTATTACCAGATTTTGAAATTATTCCAATTGCATTTGTTTCTCTAATCCATTTTTGTGGTGAGATTTTAAATTTATTACTACCAGCTTCATTTTTAAACGTGTCGAATTCGACAC
>CAYPXM010000041.1:0-7111 GCA_964415015.1 uncultured Muribaculaceae bacterium
ATTATATCAAAAAACCACACCTAGTGGTGCGGTTGAAATTTCAATTTAGGAAAAATAGCCATTTGGCTATTTTTTATATTTCACGCATTGAATCCTTATTTTTATAGGGATTCTTTTTATCGATACGATCAGTAAATAAGATTCCTTCTAAATGATCCATTTCATGTTGAAAGGCAATGGCTATATCTTCACGAACCCGAATGGTATATAGATTTCCATCCTCATCATAGGCTTCTATTTTAATTCGAGCATGACGGGGAACGATTCCTTCAACATCTCGATTTACACTTAAACAACCTTCACCTTCACCAACGTAAATCATTTCCTCGGAAGTACTAATTATTTTCGGATTAATAATAATATAGTTTTCAAATTCGTTTTCTTCAACTTCATTTACGATAACAAAAATTCGTTCGGGAATTCCAACTTGGATTAAAGCTAGTCCCATCCCTGGGCGAAGATTATATTTTTTTTCATAAGTTTCAATTTGACTCATTTTTAAATATTTAGCAATATCTTTAATTAAATCTTTTCGCTCTTTAGATAATGGAAAAGTAACATCATGACTTTTCGTATGGATTAATTTATTATATTCATCAATAATTTTTATATCAGGTAAAGTCATATTTATGTACCTCCAATCGCTTATATAATATCAAAAAAAATAAAAAAAAGGAAGAAGTTTCTTCCAATTAATTGTTATTATTATTCCACCAGTATCCAGCACTGATAATGATAACTAAAAGAATAAATAAAACTATCCAAATAGCTGCCCCAGTACCATAACCAGTAGTATATCCTTGATATGGCATACATCCATTTTGATAACCGCCACCATAGTAGCCATTATTTCCGTAATAATACATAGACTATACCTCCTTTATGTATTTATTATAGTTTATTAATCTTGTGTCTATTTTGACAGTTAATTCACCTAATTTTATTAATTTATTTTAATAATGTGGTAAAATTAAGATAATAGTAAAAATATATATTGGGAAGGATAGTATTATGAAGAGTAAATTAAAAAAATTAGATTATCCCTTATTAATCGCTATGCTCATTTTTTTAATCTTTGGTTTAATTATGATTTTTAGTGCTTCTAATGTATCTACTGTTTTAAGATATGATTTACCAACTACTCATTTTTTTAGAAAACAGTTAACCTTTATTATTCTTTCCTTACTGTTTGGTTTTATAGTATTAATTAATTTTCCTACTAAGAAATATAAAATGATTGGCTATATTTATCTAATTGGTTGGATTGCAGCTTTGTTATTATTAATGATTTATGGTAAAGTTGCAGGTGGAGCATTAAGTTGGTATAACTTTGGGTTTGCTAATCTTCAACCAACAGAATTTGTTAAGCCGGCATTAATTATTTTCTTTGCCGTCTATTATAATCGGATATACCGTTTAAAAAAACGGCCCCCGTTATTATTAATAATTCCGTTTATTGTAACGGCTATAGTCGCTGTATTAGTATTAATTCAACCGGATTTTGGTGGAGCTGTTATTATTTGTTCATTATTGTTTTTTATCTTTTTATTATTACCAGATGAAAAGATAAAAAAGATGCGTTTATTTAAATATATATTGGGTGGTATAGCAATCTTTTTACTAGTTTTATTTTACACTAATACTAAAATATTAGATTCATATCAATTAAAACGATTAGAATTTCGTCATCCTTGTGAACGCTATATTGAAGATACTGGTTATCAAGTATGTAACGGATATATTGCCATTCATAATGGGGGATTACTTGGTAATGGGTTAGGAAACTCTACTCAAAAATATTTATATTTACCAGAAGCCCATACCGATTTTATTTTTCCGATAATTATTGAAGAACTGGGTGTTTTAACCGGTATAATAGTTATTGCTACATATGCATTTATTTTATTACGAATTTTTATGATTGCAAGAAAAGCAACTAATATTCGGAACCAAATATTATGTTATGGTTGTTTTATCTATTTATTAATTCATATATTAATTAATTTACTAGGAGTATTAGCCTTAATGCCACTTACCGGTGTCCCATTACCATTTTTATCATATGGCGGGTCATATGTGGTTAATGTTATATGTATGATTTTTATCGTTGAGCGAGTAGCAATAGAAAATAATACTATTAAGAAAGATAAATAATCTTTCTTTTTTTAAAGGAAAAATACTTATTATCGCTAATATAATAGTAGGAGGTTAATATGATTTATTACTTTAAAAAATATTATTTTATATTATTACTTATACTATTATTGTTAGGTGGAGTAGGCTACTATTTTGTTGTTAATTCTAATAAAGAAGAAGTAAATAATGATCTTAATGAAATAGTTAAAATAGATGACTATAATGAAGATATAAGTATTGATATTAAGGGGGCAGTAAATAAACCTGGTGTATATAAGTTAAGCAGTGGTTCTAATATCCATGATGCAATCGAAACGGCGGGTGGTTTAAAAAAGGGTGCAACCACGAAAAATATTAATTTAAGTCGGATGTTAAAAAATGAATGGATAATCTATATTTATACTGAAAAAGAATTAAATAATATAATAAATAAAAATAAAGAAAGCATTAAACCAATTGCACCTTGTGTTTGTGAAACAATAGAAATAAATAAATGTCTTGATAGTGGAAGTAGTGTAATTACTCCAAAAGATGAAAATATTTTAGATGGAGAAAAAACCATAACACCAGAAACTAGTGATGAAAAAGTATCAATTAATTTTGGGACCTTGGAAGATTTAATGACCTTATCTGGTATTGGTAATGCTAAAGCAACTTCTATTATCGAATATCGAGAATTAAATGGCTTATTTACTAATCTTAATGATTTAACTAAAGTAAGTGGAATAAGTGAAGCCATGTATGAAAAAATTAAAAACAATATTAAACTCTAAAATAGTAATTATTATCTTTCTTTTTGGAATCATATTAAGAGCAATATATATTTATAATAATGATACTTTTTTTATCAAACTAAATACTTATTATGGCTATATTGAATCGTATAAACTAAATGGTAATAATTTAAGTTTAGTAATAAATAATGACTATAAGGTACAAGTAAATTACTATTTTAAAAATTACGATGAGTATAATTTTATAAAAGATAAAATAAGGTATGGTCAGTATGTTTATGTAAAAGGAGAAAATAAGGTTGTTGAAGCAAGTAATATTCCGCATTCGTTTAATTATCCTGATTATTTAAAAAAGAAACAAATAAGATCGGTTATTGTTGCTGATGAAATAATTTTTAAAGAACAACCTAGTAATTTATTTGTATTAAAAAACAAGATTAATGATTATTTAAATAATTTTAATGGGTTATATAAAGCCTTAATTATGGGAGATAAAAATAATATTCCCAGTGACATCTATGAATCATTTCAATACAATGGGATTAGTCATTTACTTGCGATTAGCGGGATGCATTTACAAATTATTATTTTATTAATTAATAAAGTAATAAATAAACTTAATTGTAATTCATTAATTAAAAATATGGTTATTATTCTGTTTATTCTTTTTTTTCTATTTTTAACTAATTATACCAGTAGTTTACTCCGAGCAGGCTTATTATATTTATTGATGATGTTTAATCAAAAATGTAATTTTTTTAATAACAACATTATCGTTCTTATTTATGTACTTATCATTCTTGGTATAATTAAACCTTTAATTATATTTGATATTGGTTTTATTTATTCTTTTTTATGTACTATGGCATTATTTTTAACTAAAATGTCTGGTAGTTTCTTTAAAAAATTATTACTTACTAGTATAACTACATTTATTGCGACACTACCATTTACATTGTATTTAAATTATCAAGTTAATATTTTAGGGATATTTATCAATCTTATAATGGTTCCATTTTTAAGTGTCTTTTTATTTCCTTTAATGCTTATTACGTTGATATTTCCAATAATATCTAATGGGACAGAAATTTTTATAAATATCTTTTTATTATTAAGTGAAAAACTAGCCATGATTAAAACTTTTAATATTATTATCCCGGCTTTTTCACTACTTAGTTTATTGTTTATGTATTTAATTTTAATTATGGTAACTGTGAAAAAGAGTTTTAAATTATTAGGATTATTATTTCTATATCTCTTCGGGATTAAAATAATATCTTATTGTAATGTTAATTATTATGTATATTATTTAGATGTAGGTCAAGGTCATGCCAGTGTAATAGTATCACCCCATTTAAAAGAAGTAATTATTATTGATACTGGAGGATTAACTAATTTTTTAATCGATGGTTTTACTTATCAAGACAATAATTATCAAGCTAAAGCAATCGTTAATTTTCTTCATAGTAAGGGGATAAGTAAAATAAATTTAGCAATATTAACTCATGGCGATAGTGATCATATAAAAAACTATGATTATATCAGTAAGAATATAAAAGTAAAACAAGTTATGTTAAATAATGGCCCGCGAAATGAATATGAAAATAAGATTAAAGCTCCAGTAGTAACAAAATATATGAGTAAATATTTTTCGCTTACGAACTTAAATAATGAAATATATAGTAATGAAAATGATAATAGTATTATAACTTTATTAAATATTAATCAGTACAACTTTTTATTTGTGGGTGATGCTGGTAATAAAGTTTTAGAAAATATGAGTTTTAAAAAACCAATATATGTATATTTAGCTAGTCACCATGGGGCTAAAGATGCCACTAGTTTAACTTTTTTTAATAATAATGATATCCGTAATACGGTAATTAGTGCTGGATTAAATAATCGATATAATCATCCAAGTGATTATTTATTAAATATATTAAAAGATAAAGAAATTAATTATTATTTAACAAGCAAAGAAGGAACAATTATTATAAAAATTAATAAAAATGGCACGATTAGTAATTATAAGTCATAAAATATAATACGTTATCAAAAGTGATAACGTTTATATAAATGAAAATGAGTAGTTTCTACCCATTTTCCTTTTTTTTATGGTTAATCTTTAGTATAATAAAAATGGTGGTAATATGAATTATTTAGTTATGGGTAATCAAAGTCGTTTGATCAAAGAATTTTTATTAAATAATATTAAAAGTGATTTAGTTATTACGTTAAATTACCCCGATACAAATATTAAAGATATTTTTATGGAAGCTAGTTATGGAGACCTATTTGGAAGCGAAAAGTATATTATTATATACAATACTACTTTTTCTAAAGATGATATAAAATATTATGATGATAATTACTCCAAATTAGGTAATAGCCATATTATTTTTATTGCAAATGAGAAAATTAAAAGTCCTAAAAATATAACTATCGTTGATTATACTAAACTAAATTATCAAGATTATAAGCCAATGTTAATAAAATATATAAAAAATAATGGTTATAATGCAAGCAGTGATATTATTTTTTATATTATGTCTAGTGTTTTATATAATTATGATTTAATGTTAAATGAAACTGATAAAATTATGCTTTATTATCATCATACAACAACAGATTTTAAAATAGGGGATGTAAAGAAAATTGTATCCAAAAGTTTGATTGATAATAGTAATAAAATGATCAATGCAATATTGAGTCATGACTATAAGAAGGCTTATGATATTTATGAAGATTTAAAAGTTTTTAAAATTGATGGAGCGATGTTAGTCACGATTATTGGTAAAGCATGTTCTAACGTTTATTATGTAAATCATTTATTTAAACAACATATTGACAAAGCAACTATTATTAAAAAAAGTGGTCTTCGAGATTATACGGTTAATGAATATTTAAAAATAGGGTATGATTATAAAGAAAAAGACTTATTAGCTTTAATTAAACGATTGGCATTATTTGATTATGACATTAAAACAGGTGTGTTAAGTGGGACACATGCGATGAATTTATTTTTGTTAGACATATAAAAATAAAGGTTATCCCTTTATTTTTTCTGTGTTTTTAAAATTTAATTTTGCAATTTTATTAAGTGTCTCTAAACCATCCTTTAAATATATTTTTCGAGCTACTTCATCAACTATTTCACCAGCTCCTTTAGGAATATTAATCTGATATAATTTACTTATTTCTTCCATTTTTAAAATAAAAGTATAGCGACTAATAATAGATGAAACAGCGATGCTTAAACATTTATCTTCGCCTTTAGTAACAAAAGTAATATTTTGAACTTTTTCTTGAGCCCCTTTAATATGTTCATAATATTTTTTAGGATACACAAATTGATCCATTACAATCTTATCGTATGAATAATGATCTTTTTTTAATAATGATAATAAGCATTTATTATGTAAAATTGCTTTAATTTGATTCATATTAAAACCATCATTTTGATATTGATTATATTTTTCATTACTTAATATATTAGTTACATATGGAATTTTCTTCATTAATTCAGGAGCAATTTTCATTATTTCCGGATCAGTTAATTTTTTACTGTCTCTTACTTTTAAACCGGTTACAAAAGGGATGTTTTCTTTACTAACAAAAGAAGCAGTTACAACGATGGGTCCAAAGTAGTCGCCGGTTCCAACTTCATCACTTCCAATTGTACTATAATGATTAAAATTTATGTTATCTAATTTATTATCTTTATCAACTTTATCTTTTTGTTTATCTTTAATTTCTTTGTATATATCACGATTATTTAATCTTTTCTCTAAATCTATCCATATATTAGCATCAACATCTGCACTAATACCTTGAAACATTAATTTATTAGAATTATATAAAGTAATAATGGTATCTGCTTCACTGGCTTGAAAAATTGAATAAGGGGGATTAGTTGCTTTTCTTTTATTATAATAATATTTTATTACCTTATCTTTTAAGTTATCACTTAATTTAAAAACTATGGTCATAGATATACACCTCTTACTTATTTTATCATATTAATATTTATTTTTCACTAATAATATAGTATACTAATAACAATTGAAAGTGGTGTTTTATTTATGGCTAGTGTAATTAATGCAATAATTATTTTAACTCTTTTATGTGGAATAGTATTAGGTTATAAAGCGGGATTTTTTCGCAGTACAATTTCTGCTATTGGAACTATTTTAGCTATCGTTGGGGCATTTTATTTAAAGAATTTAATATCCCCTATATTG
>CAYPXM010000042.1:0-2906 GCA_964415015.1 uncultured Muribaculaceae bacterium
TAATATACTTAGAGTTAAAAAATATCTATTCTTCATAAAGGATCCTCTTTACTATGTCTTAATTATAAGAGTAAAATAAATTTTTTACAACAAAAAATAACACCATTGGTGTTATTTAAATGCTTCTTAGTTTAAAGCGTCTTTTAACTTAGAACCAGCTTTGAATGATGCAACAGTTTTTGCAGCAATCTTAATTGGTTGTTTAGTTAAAGGATTGATTCCTTCACGAGCAGCTCTTTTTTTAGCACTAAAAGTACCAAAACCAACTAAAGCAACTTTTCCTTCTTTTTTAAGTCCAGCAGTAATACCTTCTACTGCAGCATCTAAAGCACGGTTAGCATCAGCTTTTGTTAAACCAGCTTTGTCAGCGATGAATTCTACTAATTCAGTTTTAGTCATAATAATTTTACCTCCCAATAAAATTCTATATTTTGTAGGGTTAACGCCCTTACATCTTAAAATTATCAAAAATAATTATTAAATGCAAGAAAAATCGCATAAAATGGGCTTTGGTTCACAAAAACTGACATTTAATAGACATTTAATTTACCAAAAAAAGACTATCTCTAGTCTATAATACAAATGCAATTAAGTTACTTGAACCTTTATTAACAATTTTGGTTACAGTTTGAGCTAGTTTATAACGAGTATTTTCGGGCATAATAGATAACTTAGCATTAATTCCTTCTTTAACAATTTCATCAAGACTACGACCAAATATTTCACTTTTCCAAATATGATCTGGATTACTCTCAAAATCTTTCATTAAATGATTAATTAATTCTTTACTTTGTAATTCACTTCCAATTATTGGTTCAAAAACACTTTCAACATCAACTTTCATCATATGAATACTACTCGCCACAGCTTTTAATTTAACCCCATAGCGATTACCTTGTTTAATAATCTCTGGTGTTTCCAAGCGCATATCACGGAGATTAGGATAAACAATACCATAGCCACCACTTTTAGCGGTTTTTAATGCACTCTTAATCGTTTCTGTTTCACTAGCCATCGCACTATAATTAGCAAATATTTTTAACATACCAGCTTTATTATTAGTGGTATTACCCATGAACTCATTTAATACCGTATTATATAATTCTTCAGTACTTTCAAGAGTTATTTCCACACTACCATCATCACTATTTAATTTACTAATATAAGCCTTTTTAATATACTCACTATCACTAAAATGCTCTAGTATTTTTTCTATATCACGGACCTTTTTAACACTCGCCACACTATTTCTTATTTTTTCTAAATAATAAACTTTTAAATAATGGGTATTTGGTAATACATCTACCCAATCAGGTATATTAATAGCAATACTATCAACACTATATTCATATAATGCTTCTTTTAAAATACCAACGATTTCTTCTTCCTTCATTTCTTCAACATTTATTGGTAATACTGGTACATCGTATACACTTCGTAATTCATTAGCAACAATACTGCCTGATTTATCTACATTATTAGTATTAACAATTATAATAAATGGTTTTCCAATCTCTAATAACTCCGTAATTACTTTTTCTTCTGCTTCTAAGTAATCATCCCGTTTTAATTCTCCAAAAGAACCATCAGTGGTTACTACGATTCCAATTGTAGCATGATCTTTTATAACTTTTTCAGTACCAATTTCAGCTGCTTCAATAAAAGGAATAGATTCTGTAAACCATGGTGTTTTTACCATTCGTGGATTACCTGATTCATCTTCATATCCACTAGCACTAGGAATAACAAAACCAACACAATCAACGAGTTTTATATTAGCTACCATTCCATCAATATTAATACTAGCCCCATTTGATGGTACAAATTTTGGCTCAGTAGTCATTATTTGCTTACCTTCAGCAGTCTGTGGTATCTCATCTAAACATTTTACTTTATCAAAAGAATCAGTAATATGTGGCACAACCATATTTTCAATTAACCGTTTGATAAAAGTTGACTTACCGGTTCTAACTGCTCCAACTACTCCTAAATATATTTCCCCATCTCCTCTGGCGGCCAGGGATTTAATAATCTCTTTCTTTTCCAATTGTACACTCCTACTTTCTTTCTATTAAAGATTATGCTTTACCTAATTATTTATTCCACAAAAAATACGTAATTAAACGTATTTAAAACATTTTCTCAATATTTTTAGGAACTTTATCTTTAACTATAGCATTTATTATTTTATCTTCACGTTCTTTTGTTACATCTTTACCGGTTATATTACTTAATGTTTTAATAATATCACGAATCGTTTCTTCATCTTTTAATCCTTTTTCTTGTAACCGATTAGCAAGACTTACGATCGTATCTTTATTAACTTTAGTTTTTTTTTCTATCTTATTAAAGAAAACATCATTATCCATATAATTCACCTATTTTAATATATGAAAAAAGCACATAACTGTGCTTTTTAATCGTTTTTATTTTTAAACTGAATAATTATTGGTGTCCCTTCAAGATCAAAAGATTCTCGTAATTTATTCTCTAAATAACGGAGATAACTAAAATGTACTAATCCTTTATTATTTACATTAAAAGTAAATTTAGGCGGACAATTATCAGTCTGACTGACAAAATAAATTTTTAATCGTTTTCCTTTGTATGATGGCGCTTGATGTAGACTAGTTGCATCAGTTATACAATCATTTAAAAGATTTGTTCTAATTTCTTTATGGTTATTTTCATATGCTTTAATGACTTCTGGCATTAAAGTATGAATTCGTTTTTTTGATAAAGCAGATAAAAAGACTGTTTTAACATAAGGCATAAATTGAAAATTAGCGGCAATATTTTTAGCCCATTCTTTCATGGCCATATCTTGGTTACTAACTGTATCCCACTTATTAACACATAATACTAATCCTTTTCCAGCATCTATCGCATATGATGCAATATGTTTA
>CAYPXM010000042.1:2916-6162 GCA_964415015.1 uncultured Muribaculaceae bacterium
ACACACATCTGAGTGTTCAATTGCTTTTAAACTACGAATTAAACTATATTTTTCTACATTTTCATAGATTCGACCTTTTTTCCGCATTCCCGCTGTGTCGACTAAAATATATTCATTGTTATTATAACGAAAATTAGTATCTACACTATCCCTTGTAGTACCAGCAATATTCGATACAATTGCTCTTTTTTCATTTAATAAAGCATTTACTAAACTACTTTTACCTACATTAGGTCTACCAATAATACTTATTCGTGGATAATTACTTAATTCTTCACTATTAACACTAAAATCACTTGTTACTTCATCAAGCATTTCCTTAATACCAAGGTTATGACTAGCACTAATACCAAAGACATGTTCAAAACCTAATTGATAAAAATTAAATACTTCATTACTTCTTTTATCATTATCAATTTTATTTACGGCAACAATAACTTTTTTATTTGTTTTCATTAACATATCCATCGACCATAAATACTATTACATCAGATTCTAAAACAGCAATTTCGGCTTGCATTTTAATATCATTATTAAATCCCTCTTTTAAAAGAGTGATACCACCAGTATCAATAAGTAAAAAACTTTTATCTAAGTAATTAGCATGGCCATATATTCGATCTCTAGTAATACCAGGTTCATCCATAATAATGGCTTTCTTTTCGCCTATTAAACGATTAAAAAGGGTTGATTTACCAACATTAGGCTTCCCTATTAAACATACTGTCTTTTTCATAAAATAACCCCTTTCTCAAATGTCATGTATCATAACACAAACTTATCTTTTAATCAATATTTTTACAAGTATTACTGTAATCAGCATCGTCATAACTTGCTTCTACTCTTTTAGTTGGTGCCGATAAATTAAATAACTTATTATCTAAATTAGTATTATCCCGGGGATCACGCATTGCCCCATTACCAAGTGTTACATCTTTATTATCACGTTTTAAATAATCTTCTTCTACCAATTTTTTTATCGATACATTAGTTATAGCTCCACTTTTAACCTCATTAAAATGATCTTGACCATATAATTCAGCAGCTTCAACCATTAATTTAACCTTAGAACAATACATTTTTGTTTTAATTCGATTAGATATAGCGATAGCTGATGGTACCGCAATCGTCACAAGTACTGCAAGAATAACAATAACTGCTAATAATTCTACTAAGGTAAAACCCTTTTTATTCATATAATCACCTACTATTATTATATCTTAATTACTTCTTTTAACAAGATAAAACTCGCCTTACTTGACGAGTTAGACATTAATTAAGGATTCGATAATATGATACACTTCATCGCGTCCTTTTTTCGTAATACTAGAAAAATTAATATATGAATCTTCTTCACTTAGATTTAATGTTTCTTTAATTATTTTTTCTTGTTTTGCTCTTGTACTTGCGTTTACTTTATCATATTTAGTCGCTACGATAGTACAAGGAACATCATAATAGCGTAAGAAATTTAACATTAATAAATCATCTTCACTTGGTTTATGACGAAAATCAATTAATAAAAACACTTGTTTTAAATTATCTCTCGTTCTTAAATACTCTTCAATCATTAAACCAAATTTCTTTTGTTTTTGTTTATCCACAGCAGCATAACCATAACCAGGAACATCAACTAAGTAGAAATTATCATTACATAAATAAAAATTTAAGGTTTGAGTTTTACCGGGTTTAACACTAGTTCTAGCATAGTTCTTACGATTAACTAAAGTATTAATAAAAGAACTTTTTCCAACATTAGATCGACCACATAATAAAAATTCTGGTTTTATATCAGTTGGATACTGACTAATACGAACGGCTAAATTTTTTAATTCAACATTATCAATTTTCATAATTTCACCTAAGATTCATTATATAGCATTTATAAAAAGAAAGCAAATTCTTAATTTGCTTTCTTTTCTAATATTTTATTATGTTCAATTAATTCACTTACTTCATCAATAAAATTACTTAACTGACTATAAAGAATTTCATCATCAACATAGACTCTTGGATAATCTTTAATTAGGCATATAATATGATCTTTCATCCCGGTTATTTCATCTAAATATACATAGTTATCAAAGGATTGAAAGCCAACAATAAATTTATCTCCAACATGATAATTATACTTATCATTAGCAACCCAAGCAAATTCATTTAGTGGATTAATTATATGATGCTTAGGGATATTTAACTTAGTAAATGATAGAATAGAAAAATCAGGATTTACTTTTTCTATGGCATACAAACACAAGGCATTATTTTTCACAAAGACCGGAAAAACAAAATCAGGGCTATTACAACTAGTATTATAATAACCAATTAAATGATAAGTTTCATTATCTATCATATTCTTTAACCCTCTACTATTATAATATATCACTTTTTAAGGGATAAATAAATAATATATGTCTTTTTTTTAAAAAAATTAGTGATACACTAATTCGTTTTTTTAAATTTATAGTATTTAATAATTAATAAATCAATAAAGATTAATAGTAACATATCTATTATAGTTCCAATATATACAATTATATTTTGATTAGATGTAAATATATATAGAGTCCATGAAGTTAAAGCGATAAACTGTAACATCACCATACCTAAACTATAATCATTACTTGATTTTGTTTTAATTAATTTAACTATTTGAGGGATTATTTCCACATAACTAAAAATATAATAAATTGTGCAAAAAATTGACATTGCATCACCTCTATACAAATATTCTATATATAAGTTTATTATAACATAGTTCCATAAAAAACGAACTACATAAGTAGTTCGAGTAATATTCTAATGGTGCGAATGGTTAAGCAATCTACAACTTTTCACTAAAGACGATTTTAATTAAATCAATCATAATGTTTATATTAAGATATACATAGTATTTTTACCAGTACCTATTGTAGTTATAATTTTATTATTACACATGTTTTTCAATATAGATTTTGCTCTAGTAGAAGAAATATTAAGTAATTTTTCTACAATCATTCTATTTATTTTACTATTAACTTTTAAATATTCTACTATTATTTCCTCTTGAGACAAATTTGATGGTAAAGTTTTTTCTTTATTCGGTCACTTTTCGGTCACTAAATATTTTAGATTTTATATTTTCTTTAATAATAAAGAAAAAACGAACTATAAAAGTTCGAATAAATACATTATGGTGCGAAGGTTCTACTCGTTTGCGAAAAATCACACCTATAAGTACTCAATTGATAAATTAATTTTAACACA
>CAYPXM010000042.1:6172-7041 GCA_964415015.1 uncultured Muribaculaceae bacterium
ACATTATGGCGCGCCTAGAGGGATTCGAACCCCCAACCGTCGGTTCCGAAGACCGATGCCCTATCCAATTAGGCCATAAGCGCATATTAAGTAGTTATAAATAACTACTAAAAAAGTATAACATAATTATTAAATATTATAAACTACTAATTTTTAAAAAAAGAAAAAATGACTTAATCGTCATTTTCTTCATTGCTTTCTAATTTTACTAATACTTCCCGTGGTTTAGAACCGTTTTGTGGCCCAATAATACCTCGTTCTTCAAGTAAATCAACAATTCTTGCCGCCCGATTATAACCAAGTCTAAATCGTCGTTGTAATAGTGATGCTGATATTTTTCCAGTTTGGACTGCAAACTCGACTATTTCATTATATAGTGGATCATCATACTCTTCTTTATCCATACTACCCGCTTTAGTATAATTTTCATTAGAACTAATGTCAGTAAACGTATTATCATATTGAGCAATTTGTTCTTTACAAACATAATTTATTAAAGCTGCTATTTCTTCATCACTAATAAAACATCCTTGAATTCGAATCGGAGCATTCTCTCCCATAGGTAAGTATAACATGTCACCACGTCCAAGAAGTTTTTCGGCACCAGCCATATCGAGGATTGTCCTTGAATCAATTTGACTAGATACTGCAAAACTTATTCGAGATGGAATATTGGCTTTTACAACACCCGTAATAACATCGGTACTTGGTCTTTGAGTAGCTACTATTAAATGTATACCTGCAGCACGAGCCATTTGAGTTATACGCATAATAGAATCTTCTACTTCTTTACTAGCTACTAACATTAAATCAGCAAGTTCATCAATAATAACAACAATATAAGGCATTTTCTTAAGGGGCATATCATG
>CAYPXM010000043.1:0-6957 GCA_964415015.1 uncultured Muribaculaceae bacterium
AGTGAGAAATATAGTGATCATCGTGATATTGAAGCTGGGATAAATAATGGTGATAAACTATGTATTCTAGCAAATAATATCTATGTTAATAAGGTAGCTGAATATATTGCTAAATATTATCTATTATTAGAAGGTAGAGTAGATGCCATTACTTTAACTGCCGGAACATGTGAAAATGCTAGTAGTTTCCGATCAGAATTAGTTAATAAATTAGCTTGTTTTGGTATTTTCCTTGATGAAGAATCAAATAATAGTATTGCTGGATTTAAAAGTATCCATGAAGGAATTATTAGTACAAAAGAATCTAAAATACCAGTATATGTAATTCCGACTGATGAAGAATTGATGATTGCTAGTGATACTTATAACTTAATAAACAAGTAAGAGAGGATATAATATGGATAAAGGGACGATAAAAAAAATATTAAAATTAATAAAAGCTCATGATGAGATAGTTATTGCACGTCATATTAGTCCCGATCCGGACGCAATTGGAAGTCAATTAGCACTACGAGATTCCATTAGAAAAACTTTTCCTAATAAAAAGGTTTTGGCTGTCGGAGCTGGAGTGTCACGATTTAAGGCTTATGGGTCTTTGGATAAAATAGATGAAAATAGTTTAAATAATCCTTTACTGATTGTATTAGATGTACCTAATATCTTACGAATAGATGGGGTTAATATTAATTATTATCAACATCGGATTAAAATTGATCATCATCCTTTCGAAGAGAGAATGGGAGAAATTGAAGTAATTAATGATGTTGATGCATGCAGTACTTGTGAATTGATTGCGGAACTTATTTTAAACTCAAAATTGGTAATGGATGAAGAAGTGGCACGGAACTTATTTTTAGGAATTGTATCAGATAGTGACCGTTTTCTATTATCATATACATCAAAAAATGTATTTAAAATTGTTTATGAAATGTTAGAAGTAACTAATTTAGATTTCCAAAGTCTATATAGCATACTATATGAGCGTCCCATAGCAGAAGTTAAATTTCATGGTTATCTATCCGATAATATTAATCTAACTGAGAATGGTTTAGGGTACATCGTAATTGATATTGATATTTTAAAAAAATATGGTGTTGATACGGCTACACCTTCAAACATGATAAATGATTTTAATTATATAAAAGAGTTATTAGTGTGGGTCTTTGTTACTTTTGATGAACGAAGTGGTGTTTATAAATTTAATATTCGATCACGAGGACCAGTTATTAATGAAGTAGCTAGTAAATATAATGGCGGTGGACATAAATTTGCTAGTGGGATAAAAACAACTGATAAACGTGAAATAAAGAATGTTATTAAAGATTTAGATGAAGTATGTAAAAAGTATAAAGAAGAAAATGAAAAATCACTGGGGTGATTTTTTTTAATTTATTAGTAGCAAACAAATGTACTTTATGATAAAATAATTTTATGAGGTGCTTATGAAGATAGTAAAGTTTCAAAAATTAAAAAATAATCAATATAAATTAGTATTAGATAATGATTTAACAATAACTTTATATGACGATGTTATTTTAGCTTTTAATTTGTTAATTGATAAAGAACTTAATCATGAAAAAATAAATGAAATAACAGCTTATAATGATGAATTAAAAGGATATTATATGGCTGTTAAATATATAACGAAAAAACTTCGTAGTGAAGTAGAAATAAAAAAGTATTTAGAAAAAATTAATTTTGAAGAAAAGATAATTAATAAAACAATAATTAAATTAAAAAAAGACCATATTATTGATGATTTATTATTTACTAAGTCTTATATAAATGATCAACATAATTTTACTTTAAAAGGACCATATCGTATAAAAAGAGAATTAGAATCCTTAGGTATAAATGAAGATATTATTAATACATGTTTAGATTTTTCTAATCCATTATATATTGATCATATAAAAAAAGTAGCTGCTAAAAGAATTAATTCTAATCATAAATATTCTAAAGTAATGTTAATGCAAAAAATTAAAGAAGATTTATTTAATTTAGGCTTTGAAGTTAATGATTTTCAAGCTGATGATTTATTAATTCCAAGTGATTTAGAGATACTAAAAAAAGAATATTTAAAGGCACAAAAAAAATACGATACAAAAGAAAATAAAAATTTTTAAATAAAAAATTATTTATTAAAAAAAGGTTTTTCATCTTCTGAAATAAATGATTTATTACAAGAAAAAAGTGATTATTAACTAATCACTTATTTTTCATCATTTTTCTTTAATTCACTTAATGAATTTTGAATATAATTGGCATATTGGGTTTTCAATTCTTTATCTTTTATTTCAACATCATATTTTTTTCTAATTGCTTGTAAACCCTTTACCGTTGTTGTGCTATCACTACTAATTAGTTTATCCGCTAATTTTTCTTTTATTGAATCTTCAAGATCTTCAAGAGAAGCTTTATCTTTACTATCAGTACGATAAACAACATGGTATCCTAAGCTAGTCTTAATAGCAGCGTTTGAATATTTTCCATCTTTTAATTTATATGCTGTATCAACAAGTTCTTGATAACTAGCACCAAGTGTATCCTTATTAATATAGCCTAAACTTCCAGAATTATCTTTGGAAGAATCATCCATGCTATATTCTTTAGCTAGAGCAGCAAAATCTGTTTTAATATCTTTACTTGCTTTTAATTTAGTAATAACCTCATTAGCTTTTTTCAAAGCAGCATCTTCAGCAGTTTTCTTATCAGCATCGCTCATACCATCAGTTACTTCTGGAATAATTAAAATATGATTTACAGCAATATCTCCAACCGCTTCATCTTTATAGTATTTCTTAACTTCTTTATCAGTAATTTCTCCTTTAGCATAATCTTTAATTGCTAAATTTTGTAAATAACTTAAATAAATATAATTTTGATAACTATCAATAGTAGTATAATTTGTATAATATATTAAAGCGTTTAAAAATTCTTCTTCACTTCCATAACTTGCAATATAGTTATTTATTTGAGCTTCTGCATTACTTTTAGCAGCATCAATTTCATCTTTATATTCTTTTTCTAGAATAGTTTTATCGATTAAATTAATTAAAGCTTCAAGTCCCATCGAATTTTTTAATTCTTTGTATAAATCATCAGCACTTATACCATCGTCTTTCATAGTAACTACAGCATCTTCACCATTTTGTAGTTTTGGTGCTTCACCACATCCTCCTAATAATAAGACACATAATCCTAATAAAACAATTTTCTTTTTCATTTATATCCTCCTTGTTCAAATATTATTATAACAATTTGCCTTTGAAAATACAATCCATAATTAAAAAAACTCGTTTTTATAGTTATATAACACGCACGAAATAAATGAATAATAATAAAATACTAATGTAAAGACATAAAGGAGGGTGTTATATGAACAATACTGGATGTGGATGTTTCGGACCTGCAATTATACTTGTATTATTTATCTTGCTTATCATAATTGTTGGAGCATTCATTTAGTCTTTTCTTAAAATCTAAGGAGGTGCATAAAATGGCATGTTGTGGTAATAATAACAATAATAACAATAATATAGCAAACCAATGTGGTGGTTGTGGAAGTTTATACTTTATTTTAGTATTATTTATTCTTCTTGCAATTATCCTTGGTGGTGTTTTTTAAATTTCCTGGAGGCTATAGCCTCTTTTTTTTAAAATAAAAAATAACCTTGATAGGTTATTTTATTAATTCATATATATTTTCTATACTTCGTTGGTTTTTTTGTTTGTACTCACTAAAAACATGTAAATGAAGATGTTTTATTATTTGTTGGTCCCCATAATTAATACAAAAAATAGAACCCAAAACATTTAATTTTTTTCGATTATTATCACTAATTTTTTTAGCGATCGTAAACATATGGCTTAATATATTATCAGGTACTTCATATATATCAGTATAATGAGTTTTAGGAATGATTAAGGTATGTCCTTCACTTTCAGGATATGCATCTAAAATAGCTATTACTAGTTCGTCCTCATATAATATTTTAGCCTCTTTAGTTTTATTAATAATATCACAAAATAAACAATTCATATTTTTTCCTCCATAAAAATTATATCACATTTAGGGAACTTTTCTATGATAAATGCATAGATTAGAAGTAAGGGAGGACTTATATGAGTAATTATAAAGAAATAGTGACGAAAGCGGTTTTAGGTAAAGCAAAAAAGAAATCAATTAATAATTTTACGGTAACTCCAAATGAAACTCCAAGTACAATCTTAGGTTGTTGGTTAATTAATCATAAATATATGGGACATAATAATAATGGAGTAGTAAATGTAAATGGTAGTTATGATATTAATGTTTGGTATGCATACGACAATAATAAAAAAACTGCTGTCGCAAATTATACTTTTAATTATAATGATTTACTAAATATGAACGTCAAAAATAATTTAAAAATTAGTAATGATGATGAAATAGTCATAAAAGCATTAAAACAACCTACCGTAAGTAATGTGGAAATAAAAGATGATAAAGTAGTAATTGATGTAGAAAAGGAATTAGGGGTAGAGGTAGTTGGAGAAACTTTAGTAAAAATAAATGTTATGGATGATTATGATGAATATGAAGAATTAGTTGATGAAATTGATGATAATACCCTTGAAAATATCGAAGCAGTTAATACTGAATTTTTAGATTAGTGTCAACAAAAATAGGTTGACACTATTTTATCTTTTTGCTATAATCATTTCAGAAAAGGAGAAATTATCATGGCAGTTAAATTAAGACTTAAAAGAATGGGAGCTAAACAACGTCCATTTTATCGTATTGTAGCCGCTGATGCAAGAAGCCCAAGAGATGGTCGCTTTATTGAAACAGTAGGTACATATAATCCAATTAATGCTGAAAGTGCTATTACCGTTGATGAAGAAAAAGCTATTTACTGGTTAAGTAAAGGGGCTATTCCAACAGATACCGTTAGAAGTATTTTAGGAAAACAAGGAATCATGAAGAAATTTGCAGAATCTAAAAAAGAAGGTAAGTAAATATGGATTTAGTTCAATTTACCGAATACCTAGTTAAAAGTATTGTTAAAGAACCAGATATGGTTAAGGTTCAATCATTTTTAGGTGATGAAGGTGTCATTATGGTAGAAATCATTGTTCATGAAAGTGATATGGGAGCAGTAATTGGTAAAAGCGGAAAGATAGCTAGTTCTATCCGAACTTTAGTGCAAGCTTATGCTTATATAAATGGTGATAAAAAGGTTAAAATAAACATTGATTCATTTTAATCTTTTTTTGTGGCAATAAACATTTGCAAATAAACAACATATTTTGTATACTTAGATAGAGGAGTTTGGATGTATGAATGAAACAACAATGCCCAATCATGTGGCAATTATTATGGATGGCAATCGAAGATGGGCAAAAGAACGTAACCTTCCCACTTTAAAAGGGCATCTAAAAGGGTTAGAAAATTTAAAAAGTTTAAGTCGACATATATTTGAAAAAGGAACTAAATATTTAAGTGTATTTGCTTTTTCAACAGAAAACTTTAAACGAAGTGAAGAAGAAGTCAATTATTTAATGGATTTACTTGTAAATGAATTATCAAAATTAATAAAAGAATTTAATAAAGAAAATATTAAAGTTATTTTTTCAGGGCGTAAAACTAATTTACGTGATGATGTTTTAGAAACTATTGTTAAATGTGAAAAAATGACTAAAGATAATGATAAGTCCGTATTAAATATATGTTTCAATTATGGTGGTCGTCAAGAAGTAGTTGATGCAACGAAAAACCTAATTGAATTAGTAAATGCCGGAGTTATTAATATTGATGATATTGATGAATATAATTTTAATAAGTACTTTTATTATGAATTACCTGATGTTGATTTAATGATTAGAACTAGTGGTGAATATCGAGTTAGTAATTTTATGCTTTATAATTTAGCCTATGCAGAAATGTATTTTACAGATACATATTTTCCAGCGTTTGATACTGCATGTTATGATGAAGCAATAAATGATTTCTTAAAACGAAATCGTCGATTTGGAGGCAATAACAAATGAAAAAAAGAGTTATTAGTGCAGCCGTAGCAATTTTATTATTAATACTAGTATTATATTTTCAAGGTATAATTCTTTATGTAGCTGCAGGTTTATTGGCTATCTTAGCATATCGTGAACTAACTAATTTAAAAGTATTAAAAAATATTCCTTTAACTAATAAGGGCTTGGGTGTAATTGCAGTATTATTACTAGTATATAGTTTGTTTGATGGCTACTCAATTGCGTTTGGTATATCTTATAAAATGGTCGCTGTTGCATCTTTATTAACTTTTATCCCAGTTTTATTTTCCAAAGATAAATATGGTGCATTAGAAGCTATTTATCATTTTGGAATAATAATATTTTTAGGGTTAGTATTTAATTTATTAATTTTAGTAATTAATTTAAATGTAAAAATGTTTTTATACTTAATTCTTATCACTATTTTAACGGATACTTTTGCTTTATTTATTGGAAAACTAATTGGAAAACATAAATTTTTTCCCTCTATTTCTCCGAATAAGACAATTGAAGGCGCAATAGGTGGAAGTGTTGTAGGAACTATTATTGCTAGTATTTTCTATATTAATTTAATTGGTAATGTAAATATTTTTATTGCCATTTTAATTACTTTATTATTTAGTATGATTGGTCAAGCAGGTGATTTAATTTTTAGTAAGATAAAAAGAGAAAATGGAATTAAAGATTTTTCCAATATAATGCCGGGACATGGTGGTATATTAGACCGCCTAGACAGTATTATATTTGTGTTACTAACATATATTTTATTTTTTACCATTCTATAAGGAGGAATAACTAATGCAATTATATAATACATTAACTAAAAAAATTGAAACTTTTGTTCCTCATAGTGGTAATGTAGTAAAGATGTATACTTGTGGTCCAACGGTTTATCATTATGCTCATATTGGTAATATGAGAACA
>CAYPXM010000044.1:0-6845 GCA_964415015.1 uncultured Muribaculaceae bacterium
TAATTTTACCAACAAATCTCTTTTTTATAAGTTTTTTAATAATTGCACTACCCTTATGTATACCAATAGCGCCTAAAAAGGCCACCTCATAATTTTTTTGCTTTGAACTCAATGATAATAAAGATTTCGTTTTATCAAGTGATATGCCATGTTCACACACTATTGGATTAATTTTATAAAAATTACATATTTGATTTTTTGTATCTTGCGATGGAACAAAAATTAAATCAAAGCATTTTAAATATTTATTCCAATTATTACGCCAATTTACAATTGAATTATCACTTAATTCCATCGTAAATTTTAAACATTCATTACATTTAGAAATTGGTGGATTTATACCGCAATAAGAGTTGAATTTGTATAATTTCGTAATTAATGGGCAAACAGAGTATAAATCATGTAAAGTAATCATTGAACATATTTTTTTCTTTTTTATTACATTTGCAATATTAAAATAATGCCCTATCATATGCTGAACATGAATTATACCTATTCCATATATATCAACTATCTCTTCAAGCATTTGCTCATAATCATCATTATAATAATTCAATTTTGAAAATGATTTAATCGTTTTCAACTTTGTTTTTGTTACGGAATTAGCAAAATAGGAATATAAAAAATAATTTGATTTTTCATAAACTAAGACATGAAAATTATAGATTGTTCTCAATTTTTGAATAATATCAAAAGCATGCATGGTTGTTCCACCCAGATTATCTAAATTCCAATCATGAACAATATATAATATATTCATTTTTTTACTACTATTATCTCTAAGCGCATAAGAAATATTATCACATATATATTGCGTTGGCGCACCTGTTCCCCATAATTCCAAACGATCAACATATTCTGGATATTTTTTTCTAAGTGCTTTTGAGCCATTTTCAATTAACTGAATTTTCGAATCAGAAAAAGATTGAGATTCTTTATGAAAAATGTAAACATTATCACATAAAATATTTTGATAACCATGATCCAAACAACGAAAACAAAAATCATTTTCTTCACCATAACCTTTTCCAAAAGTCTCCTGATCAAAATATCCAATCTCATCAATTATATTCCTTTTTATATACAAGCAAAAACCATGTCCAGTAGGGATCTCAGGATAATAACATTTTGAATTTTTTCTTACTAACTCACCAAAAGTATCTAATGTGTAACCTTTAGGAATATCATTTGGAGTAAATGGCTTTGGCACACTTGCAAGAGTAGCATTATTTGATAAAGGAGTAACAGTAGCAATATAATCCTTTGAATATGCACATTTAACAATATTTTCTAGCCATTTATTCGTAACTTCAGTATCAGAATTTAATAATAGTACATCATTATTTGAATATTTCATACCTTTATTTACAGTTCCAACAAATCCAAGATTTTCTATATTATTTAAGAAAATAAAGTTTTTATTATTTCGAACATATTTTTTTAGTAACGGAATAATTCTTTTATCCGAGCTACAATCGTTTATTAAAATCACCCTATTATTCACTAAATCAGTATGCTTAATTACTGATTCAAGACATGCAATTACACAATCATATGCATTATAAATAGGAATGATAATGTCACATTTTTTCATACTTCTTCTCCTATAAATCTAATTTCCCTTTTATCCCATTTTTAAAATCACATAAACCTCGAAACATCATTTTTAGTTTTCTAATCTTATCTTTTTCAAAAAAAATAATATATCTAATTTGCCCTCTTTGTACCCTTTTTAAATATCGGCAATAACCAGGAAAATATTTTCGATACATTTTTGTAACATATAACATGTTTCTTACCATATAATATCTTCTAATATAATTATGATTACTACAAATGAATTTTTTGAATAATATTTTAATAACTTTTGTATTACCTAATTCATGAGCCATTAAAGCATTATTTAATCTTATTACTTTATAATTATTAACATTAAGATTCATGCAATATTCAATATCCACAGAATCAATGAATAACCATTCTTTAAATCCACCAATCTTTTCAAATATTTTTAAATTAAGTAAATTTCCGGATGTCATTACTTCCACACATTCTTCAATTTCTTTATCACTTTTTTTTACATTCGTTTCAATTACATGATAAGGTGATATAATACCTATATTTATAACATTATGTTCAAATACATATTTTTTCATTATTTCTAAAGTATTTAATGTCATTATACTATCTTGGTCCATTGTTAAAATCCAATCGAAATTATCATGAATAGCTAACTTAGCCGCCTTATTAAGCGCATAGGCAATTCCTTTATTATCTAAATTTGGTATGTATTCTATTTTACTGTTATTAGGTATTAATGATTCATTATTATTAGTTGAATTATCAATGATATATAATTTATCTAAACCATCAATGTACTTTAAAATATTTTTTATATTTTCACGATTTGGATTATAAAATGTTACCATCCCGGCAATTTTCATATTATACCTCCTCAGCGAAATTTTTAGAAAGCTTTTTAAAAATTAAGAAGCCAAAAAAACAAATAATAATACTAAATACAATAACTGCTCCTAAAGATTTAATATGAGGCATATTTCCCCAATATAATATATCTCGATAACAGTTTATAATTATACCAAAAGGATTATATTTTATAAGTAACGCAATTTTTGTTCCTGAAAATAATTCCGCAGAATATAGAATAGGTGTAGCATAAAAAAGCATCTGAATAATAAAATTAATAATATATTCAAAATCTCTAATATAAACATTTACCGCACTAGTTACAAGTATTATTCCTAATGTAAATAAATATTGAGCAATAATAACAAGAGGTAAAAATAATATATATTTAGTAAATGCGATGCCACTAATTAACATGAAAATAGCAATTATAATACAAGAGATTAAAAAATTTACTAAACCACTAGTAACGACCGAAATGGGTAGAATTTCACGAGGGAAATAAACTTTTTTTATAATTCCACCATTACCAATAATTGTATAAGTTCCCTGCGAAATACAAGTAGTAAACCAATTCCATGGTAATATTCCAATTACAAGAAATGTTGTATAGTGTTCATATCCACTTCCACGCATTAAATACGGGAATACCAAAGCATAAACTAAAGTCATCAATAAAGGATTAACAAATGACCATAATATTCCTAAAAAAGAGCCTTTATACCGACCGCGGATTTCCTTTTTAACATTTGTTTTTAAAAGCTCCCGATATTCATATAATTTTTTAAACATATTACGAACACTCCTTTAAATACTCAGGAATAATTATTTCAGTTTTACCATCCATTTTTATTTTACCTTCATGAAGCCATACAGTTCGATCACAGAATTCACTTACTGAACCAAGACTATGACTAACAATAACAATTGTCTTACCACTATTTTTTAATTCTTTTAATTTATTAAAACATTTATCTTGGAAGTGTTGATCTCCAACCGCTAAGATTTCATCAATAAGTAATATTTCAGCATCAACATTAATAGCCACACTAAAAGCTAGTCGCATATACATACCACTAGAATAAGTTCTTACTGGTGAATCAATGAATTCTCCTAATTCAGAAAATTCAATTATTTGTCCTAATCGTTTATCGATTTCACCTCTGGTTAAACCAAATATAGCCGCATTAAAATAAATATTCTCACGACCAGTAAAGTCCGGATGGAAACCTGCACCTAACTCTAATAAACTAGTTAATTTACCATAGGTCTCTATTTTACCAGTAGTTGGATATATAATTTTAGTCATTAATTTTAGAAGAGTTGATTTACCACTTCCATTAACCCCAATTAATGCTACCGTCTCACCCTTAGAAATATTTAAATCAATATCGTTTAAAACAACATGCATGTCAGCTTTTTTATGATTCCAAAAAACTAACCGTTCTTTTAGGGTACTTGGTTTATCATAAAATAATTTGAATGATTTTGTTACATCTTGAACTTTTATAGCTAATTCATTTTTAGTATAGTCAGTCATTATTTCACTCCAAATCTCTTTTAAATTATATCATATTATGGAGTCTTACCACAATTATTTATTCATCTTTTTAACGCATTTTGCATAATATGATATATAATAATTCTTACAGGTGATAAAATGGATAATAATGTTAAAGATAGTATTACTAAAAATTTAATGATAATTGATCAATATATTGAAAAAAATGAAATTGTGATCAATCATTTTAAGGATGCTAATCCCGATTTAGATTTAATATACCGAAAAATAGTATTAACCTATCAAAAAGAAAAAATTGATCTTACTAAAAGTAATTATTATACTAAGAGTGATAATTATACCAAACAATTATTACTGATTTACAAAGAATACTATTATTGGATATCACTTAAAAATGATATGATTAATTCCTTTAAAGAAATTGAAAAAGATCATAACTTAGCAATAAAAAATTAAGGCCATGCCTTAATTTTTTGTTTGTTTGCCTATTCTTTTAACTGCATTATCATATTTTTTATCATTTAAATACTCACTTAATGCTTCTTGCCAATTACGAAGAGTACCAAATTCTTGATCAAATTTTGTTGTATCTAGTGAACCATTTTCTGGATTCTTAATTAATAGATGCGCATTAGATGAGTCATAGCCAATAATTGATGTCTTAATATCATAGTAATTATAAATAAACTGAGTTAACTCTTCATACGATGCTTTTCCTCTATTTGTTATATGATAAATACCAAATTTATGATTTAAAGCTAACAAGATTATTGCTTGAGCTAAATCCTTTGTAAAGGTAGGATTACCAAATTCATTATCAGGAATTTTAACCGTATCTTTGATCTGAGATTTTTCTATAATATTATTAACAAAGTTTTTACCATAGCCAAATAACCAAGAAGAACGGACAACAGTACTATAAATATGATTTAAAACAATTTTTTCTGCTTTTGCTTTACTTATTCCATAATTATTAATTGGATTAACTAAATCATTCTCTTGGTAACTAGCTAATTTTTTACCATCAAACACTTGATAAGAACTTAAATATATTAAGTGAGCTCCTATTTCACTACAAGCCTTACTTATTACTTCAGTTGTACCAATGTTTAATTGTAAAACCATATTTTGATTTTCTATTACTTCCGCTTTATCAATATTACCAAACTGAGCAACATGAATAACGACATCAGGAGATTCTACTCGTATTTTAGTATATAAATGCATTAAATCCTGATAATCCTTATCATCACTACGTAAAGCACAAATACTACCTAATTGTTTATGTCTAATTAAAGAAATAATTTCTTGTCCAATAGCACTACTAGCTCCAGTTACTAAATAACGCATATAACCCTCCTACTTTTACGTTATAATAGCACTAAAGAACTTTTTTTTCAATAAAAAAAAGAACTTATTCAGTTCTTAAAGCAATAACAGCATCTTTCTTACTAGCCATCTTAGCTGGAATAAATCCACCAATTAAAGTTAATGATACACTTACTATTAATAATATTAAAGCATGTAATAATTTTAATTGAGCAACATTTTCTAAGTCAGTTAAACTTTTAATAATTGAATTAGCTGGAATACATAGAATACGAGCAATTAATAAACCAAGTAATCCACTAGTAATACCAATAATAAAGGTTTCAGCATTAAATACTCTAGTTATATCTTTATTACGAGCTCCTAAGGCTTTTAAAATACCAATTTCTTTAGTTCTTTCTAATACACTAATATACATGATAATACCAATCATTATTGAAGATACTACCAAAGATATAGCACTAAAAGCAATTAAAACAATTGTAACACCATCCATTATACCACCAGATAGACTTGAAATAGCAGCAGCCATATCAGTATATAGTATTTTTTCATCATCATCTAATTTATCATTATATTCATCTAAATATTCAACTAAATCTTCTTTAGCATTAAAATCTTTAGGATATATTTGAATAAATGATGGTGCTGTTTTACCACCAACATAACCAAGGATCTGATTTTTGATTAATTTTCCCTCTTCGGTAGTTAAATCAAATTTTTCTCCAGTTAATACATTATAATCAGCTTTGGTTTGGGCTTTTACGATTTTAGAATTTTGATTATCGTCCATAAATTTATCTACTAAGGCTTTACGATAACATAAACCAGTTCCACTATATTGACCAAATTTTGATCCTTCTTTACCTCGCATGATACCAGTAATTTTTAATGTAACATTATCTTTATTATCATATAATCCTTCATAGTCTAATGAAGGCATAAAGGTATTACCTAAATCCGTATAAAATAAATCATTTTTAACCACTTTAAATTCAGTTCCAATAATATCATCAAAATCAACTGGTTTAGTATGATCATAACCTAGTAATTTTAATACATTTTCACTTAATTGATTATTAATATCAATTAATATAATAACTTCATTTATTTCTGTATTTAATCTTCCTGCTATTACATCAAAATTATCCATAATCATATCACTATCAGTGCCATCAGCATTTTCTGGTAATTGAACAAATAATTCACTATTTATTAAATCAACTTTTTTAGTTTGATAATTTTTATGTAACATATTTAAACTAATTGTTCTGCCATACATTAAACCACCTATCATGTCTTTATCAGCATCTTCAATGTATTTAATATATTCATCAGTTAAATGATTATAATGAATTATACTTTCACTATCAATTAATGGAAAAATTCGTTTTTCATCACTATAAGCATTATCAGTAGACATATATGTTTTCATCATTGCTTCTTGGGCTTCTTCATCCATAACCATTGAAGTTGGTGCAATCGTAATCGGCATTTGAGATAAAGTATCTTTTTCAAATTGATCAATTTGTAATTGAAAACCATTTGATAATGATAGTATTAAAGC
>CAYPXM010000045.1:0-6262 GCA_964415015.1 uncultured Muribaculaceae bacterium
TGAAAAAAAGTAGCAGCTACTGTAATGTAATCAACATTTAAATCTAGTAATATATCTATTACCATTAAAGCATGAGTAATATGACTTTCTTCTAAATTAATCATTTTATCTTGATATACATCTTTAGCATAATCATAACACTTTATAATTATTTTATATTCTTCATTATTATATTTATTTTTTATCTTGTCTAATATTTCTTGGTTATTAATCATTTTCATGTTCCTTTTTATTATTATAAATATTATTTTGAATAAAATCATCTAGACTTTCATCATCTAAATTTAAGACATCATCAACCATTTCATGGAGAGATAAATAAGCACTATCTTTCCAATAATTAAGACATAAAAATTCCCATATATCTTTTTCGGTTATATATTTCTTTCCTTGATGATGTAATTCATTTTTTTTCGTTTTTAAAGCCGGAGTTATTCGTTCATATAATTCCTTAAGGGAGTTAAACTTTAATTCATCCAAAATAATCACCTTCTTAATACATATATTATATCGCAATTCATATATTTTTTAAAGGAGAATATATGAAGAAAAGTCTCTTTTTACAAACAACTTTCATCTTAATGATTGGTGGTTTAATTACACGTTTATTAGGATTTCTAATTAAAATATACTACACTAGAACAATTGGTAGTGAAGGAATAGCCATCTATAATTTAATCATGCCCTCAGCCTCATTATTAATTGGTCTTGCTACTTTTTCGATGCCAATGATTTTATCAAAAATAATCAGCGAACATAAAAAAAGAGCTAGTGAGGTCGCGTTTAACGCTTTATATTTAATGTTTTTTATTAATATAATAATTATTACAATTGTTATTTTAACAAGTGATTATATTAGTACTAATCTTCTTCATCATCCGGAATGCCGCCTATTATTAATTGCTTTAAGTTTTACCCTTCCCTTTATATCAGTATCAAGCATAATTAAAGGTTATTTTTTTGGTAATCAGAAGATGTTACCTTATGCAGTCAGTAATGTGTTAGAACAAATAATTCGTTTCATCTTAATATTTAGCATATTACCAATTATCCTAAAAATAAATACTTACTATGGGTTAATATTCTTAATTTTAATTTCTATTGTCAGTGAATCTTTTTCCATCTTTATCTTTATGTTTTTTCTACCCACAAAAATAAATATTAAAAAACTCGTTATTAAGCCTAACTTGAAAACTGAAAAAAACATATTTAATCTAGCTTTTTTTAGTGTTTTAGGTCGTATCTGTGGTAGTGTTGCTTACTTTTTTGAACCGATAATATTAATTAATTTATTATCTCATCAAGGCTATAGTAATAGTTATATCATATACGAATATAGCTTATATAATGCTTATGCTCTAAGTATCTTAACAATCCCAGGCTTTTTTATTCAAGCATTATCTACCGCATTAATTCCTGAATTAAGTAAATTAATTAGTAATAAACTAAGAATAGGATGGAAAAAAGTATGTAAAAAAGCCCTCTATTTATCTTTAATTATAGGAATTATTTTTTCTACCATTATTTTTATTTGGGGCGGGAATATTTTAAGTATTATTTATAAAACTAGTGAAGCAAATCGATATTTAAAATTTCTATCACCATTATTTTTCCTATATTATTTAGAAGGCCCATTAACAAGTATTATAAATGCCGCGGGGAAAACCAAAAAAAGTATGCAAATAACCATAATTGGTTCATTAATAAAACTAGCTATAATGAGTATTTTGTGCTTTGCTCATATTGGCATATATGCTTTACTAATTGCCGAAATAGTCGATATTTTAGCTGTAATATACTTAGATTTTAAAGCAATAAAAAAGATTAATATAAATCTTTTTTCAAGATCAAATTAATCTTATTATGACGATAAAAAGCATAAAATACATCTTTAATATCAATATTCATCTCTTTTAATCGACCCATTAACCAACTCTCTGTTTTTTTAATACTTAACAATGACTCCTCTTGAATTACGGTATCTAAAATTATTGGTAATGGATAACTAGATTTTATTTTAAAAATTTTATATGGAAATATTGATAATGAACCATTTGCTTCTAACACTGCATATTCAACATCATTAATCGATTTAACTTGTTGTTGGCGTAATTCCAGTAGTAAATCATCTAAACTATATCGTTGTTTAATCATTTCATGGTAATTAATTTTCCCTTTATTAATAACAAGCGATGGTTTACCAGCAAAAAAAGTTCTGATTTTTTTTGATTTAATACTTAAATATGCTAAAATGATTTCTAAAATTACTAAAATAGTAATTGGAATAACAGTTTCTAACAAAGTTTTATCTAAATTTTCTATGCTTATTGCTACTAATTCGGCAATTAATATTGATACAATTAAATCAATTACTCCCAATTGACCAATTTCTCTTTTTCCCATTAAACGATAAACAAAAATAATAAAAAAATAAAAAAATAACGTTCTTGCAATAACATTAATAATAATCATTTAATCACCATTATTAATATGGTCATATTCTAAAATAATTAAACCTACATATAATTAATTAGGTGATTTTTTTGAAAAATATTTTATTAAATATTAAACGTTATAGCTTATTTTTTCTCTTCTTATTGATTATTCCACTCGTAATATCATTAATTAATCTAACAGGTGTAATTAGCCCTAAAATAAGTCAAATAATGCTTTTTATATTAATCTCTCTTTATTATTTAATAACTGGAATGCATATGGGAAAACACAGTGTTAAATGTGGCTATATAAATGGTTTAATAAACGGTTTTATAATCATAAGTATCCATTTAATACTTTCCCTTTTTATATCATCAAATTTTAAAATAACATTGATATATTTATTGATTTTATATATATTAATTATTTTTGGTAATATGTTAGGAGCCACTAAAAAAGGAAATACTAGCCATTAAAAACAGCTGTATTTCCTTTTATTTCTATAGTTGTACTCGCACTATATATTTCTTTAGTTAAAGGATTAGATATCGTTTCTAAATATTTAAGATCATAAAGTTCTTGTAAAGTAATTACATTACTACAGTTATCTTCATAATAACATTTTAAGGCAGCAATTTTTACTTCATCAATAACACAATTGTACAAATGCTTACGATGATCATTATTTACTTTTAACAACGCCGGTACGGTTAACATTAAAATTAAACATATCAAGGTAGTAATTATACAAATTTTATTAAACTTCACTCTCTCCATAATACGACTTTATAAAATCCTCTCTATATGATAAAAGTGTATCATTTTTAATCGCATTACGCAAGTCTTCTGTTAATTTTATTAAAAAACGAATATTATGAATCGAAAGAAGTGTTTGACCAAAAGTCTCATTAACACTTATTAAATGTCTAATATAAGCCTTAGAATAATTTTGACATGTATAACAATCACAATTACTATCAAGTAATGAATAATCTTTTTTAAATTTAGCATTTTTTATGTTAATCTTACCATTTTTCGTATAGAAGTGACCATGTCTAGCAAGTCTAGTTGGTGCTACACAATCAAAAATATCTACTCCTCTTATTACATTTTCTATAATATCAATTGGATCTCCCACTCCCATTAAATATCGTACTTTATCCTCTGGTAAGTAAGGAGTTGTATAAGAAACCATTTCATACATTGTTTTCTTATCTTCACCAACACTGGTTCCCCCAATACTATATCCATCAAAAGGCATCCGGCTTAACTCTTCAGCACAAAATTTACGTAAATCAGGATAGTTTCCCCCTTGAACTATTCCAAACAATGCTTGATTAGGATTATTATGAACTTCTAATCCCCTTTTAGCCCATCTAAGGGTTCTTAAAACTGACTCTTTCATATATTCATATTCACACGGAAGCGCCACGCATTCATCAAAAGACATTGCAATGTCACTATCTAACATATTTTGAATTGTAATTGATTTTTCTGGTGTTAAAAATAATCTGTCACCATTTAAATGATTCTTAAATTTTACCCCTTCTTCAGTTATATCCTTTTTAGAAGCAAGAGAAAAAACTTGAAAACCACCACTATCAGTTAATATTGGTCCATCGTAGTTCATAAATTTATGTAACCCACCTGCTGATGAAATAATTTCTTCACCTGGATTTAACCATAAATGATAAGTATTAGCAAGAATAATCCCAGCATTAGTGTTTTTTACTTGTTCCGGACTTAAAGTCTTAACCGTAGCATTCGTCCCAACTGGCATAAACATTGGTGTTTCAAATGTTCCATAATTAGTTGAAATAGTACCATATCGGGCATTGCCACTTTTTTTAATTAATTCATACTTAATTTTCATTTATATCACTCCTAATAAACATTGCATCACCAAAAGAAAAGAATCGATAATGATTAACTATTGCTTCGTTGTAAGCATTTAATATATTTTCCTTACTACTAAAAGCACTAACCAACATTAACAAAGTGCTTTTTGGTAAATGAAAATTAGTTATCATCCCATCTATAGCCTTAAATTTAAAGCCGGGATAAATAAAGATATTTGTATCTCCACTACAACTTTTAAATTCATTATATTTATCCATAATTGTTTCTAACGTTCTAACGCTAGTTGTTCCAACCGCATAAATATTTCGTTTTTCTTTTTTAGCTAAATTAAGGATATTTGCAGTTTCGTCATTCATTTCATAATATTCAGTATGCATTTCATGTTTCAAAGCATCTTCTTCTGTAACTGGTCTAAAAGTACCAAGGCCAACATGTAATGTTACATAAGTTATGATTACCCCTTTATTCTTAATTTGATCTAATAATTCTTTCGTAAAATGAAGTCCTGCCGTTGGTGCAGCCGCCGAACCAGGATGCTTAGCATAAATGGTTTGATAACGATTTTGTTCTTTTAATTTTTCATGAATGTAAGGTGGCAAAGGCATAGTACCTAACTTTTCTAATATTTCAAGTAATATTCCTTGATAGATCAATTTAATATGCGTAATCCCATCATTTAAGATTTCTACTACTTCACCCTTTAATAATGTTTCATGAAAGATAATAACTGATCCAACATGTAATCTTTTTTGTGGTTTACTTAATACTTCCCATCGATCACTACCTAAATCTTTTAATAGTAATATTTCAATTGTTGCTAAAGTATCACTTTTATAGCCAATTAATCGAGCTGGAATGACTAAAGTGTCATTTAATACCAGTACCTCACCAGATTTAAAGTAATTTAAGATATTATAAAAGTTTTCGTGTAAAATGTTCCCATTATTGCGATCTAAAATCATTAATTTTGAATCACTTCGATTAATTAATGGGGTTTGTGCAATATATTCTTCGGGTAAAAAATAATCAAAATCGCTAGTTTTCATTTTATCTATCTCCAAACTTCATATAGTGTATCAAAAAATCATTAATAAGTAAATTATTATAAAAAAATTAGCAATAAAATTACTAATTTTTAGTATCCAAGTGATCAATTGCTAATTCAGTAACCATCCTACCTCGAGGGGTTCGTTTAATAAATCCGGCTTGTAATAAAAATGGTTCAACAATATCTTCAAGGGTACTCACTTCTTCACCAATACTAGTAGCAATGGTATTAGCCCCTACTGGACCTCCATTATATTTATGAAGTAAAGCATCTAAATATTCAATGTCAATTGTATCTAATCCATATTCATCAACATTTAATTTCGTTAAAGCATCCTTAGTTGTATCCATATTAATACAACTATCTCCTTTTACCAAAGCAAAATCTCTTACTCGACGAAATAATCGGTTGGCAATCCGAGGAGTTTTACGACTTCGTTTTGCTAATTCACCAGCAGCATCATTGACAATTGGCATATCAAAAATACGACTCGTTCGTTTAACAATATCAGTTAACTCATTATCACTATAGTAATTAAGTTTTAATACGATACCAAAGCGATCTCGTAACGGTCCACTAATATCACCAGCTCTAGTAGTTGCTCCAACTAAAGTAAAATGTGGTAAATCTATATTTACTGTTCTTGAACTAGCCTCATTACCCACAATTAAATCAATAGTAAAATCTTCCATCGCACTATATAACATTTCCTCTATAAATCGTGGTATTCGATGAATTTCATCAATAAATAAGACATCATTTGGTTCTAGAGTTGATAATATAGCAGCTAAGTCACCAGCTTTTTCAATTGATGGCCCACTAGCTGTTTTTATATTCGTACCCATTTCGTTCGCAATAATATGAGCAAGAGTTGTTTTACCTAATCCCGGAGGACCATATAATAAAACATGATCTAAA
>CAYPXM010000046.1:0-6228 GCA_964415015.1 uncultured Muribaculaceae bacterium
TCCAGCACAATTTATTAACATATCTATACGATCTTGATATTTATCATGTAATTTAATAACTTCACTTGAATCACTTAACAAAACATATTCTGTAGTCACACCATATTCTTTTTTCAAACTTGCAAGGGCTTTTTTATTACGACCAACCGCAATAACTTCGTGATTACTTTTTACTAATAATTTTAATAAGCTTAATCCAATGCCGGAAGTGGAACCAGTTAATAATACTTTCACTTATTTTCCTTCTCTCATTTCAAATAAAATATCCCGTAACTCAACTGCTCTTTCAAAATCCATTAAACGAGCTGCTTCTTTCATTTCTTCTTCTAATTTTAACATTAGTTGTTGTTTTTCCTTTTTACTATATTTTACTTCAGTTTTCTTATCATCTTCAATCACACTATTAGAAATAATATCACGAATCTCTTTTTTAATAGTAGTTGGAGTAATACCATTTTGTATATTATATTCATTTTGTATTTCTCTTCTTCTAGCGGTCTCAGAAATTGCAATTTGCATTGCTTCACTAACCGTATCAGCATATAAAATTACATGACCATATTCATTTCTGGCACATCTACCAATAGTTTGAATAAGCGATCTACTACTACGTAAAAAGCCTTGCTTATCAGCATCTAAAATACATATTAAACTTACTTCTGGAATATCTATTCCTTCTCGTAATAAATTTATTCCAACGACACAATCATATTTTCCTAATCGTAAATCTCTTATTATTTGTAATCGTTCTAAAGTTTTTATTTCACTATGAAGATATGCAACTTTAACCCCATTTTCTTTCAAATAACTTGCTAATTCTTCACTCATTCGTTTTGTTAAAGTTGTAATTAATACTCGCTCATTATCCTCTTTACGACGATTGATTTGTTCAATAATATCATCAATTTGTCCTAATGTAGGTTTAATTTCTATTGTTGGATCTAATAGCCCAGTGGGTCTTATTACTTGTTCAACGAAATCCTCATTTACTAATTTAGATTCATAATCTCCCGGAGTAGCAGACACATATATCGTTTGCGGAACCATTTTTTCAAATTCATCAAATTTAAGAGGACGATTATCAAGAGCACTAGGAAGTCTAAACCCATAATCAACTAAAGTTTGTTTACGAGCACGATCACCATTATACATTCCTCCTATTTGAGGCACAGTCACATGGGATTCATCAATAATCATTAAAAAATCATCCGGAAAGAAACTAAGTAGGCAGGATGGTGTTTCACCCTCATCTCGTAATGCTAAATGTCTAGAATAATTTTCTACCCCATTACAAAATCCCGTTTCTTTAAGCATCTCTAAGTCATAATTAGTTCTTTCTTTTAATCTTTGTGCTTCGACTAACTTACCTTCATCATTTAATTCTTTTAATCGGTTTTCTAGTTCATTTTCAATTCTATTTATTGCTAAATTTAATTTATCGGGACTAGTAACAAAATGACTAGCAGGAAATAAAGTAGTACTTTTTATATTATCTATTAACGCTCCTGTTAAAGGATCAAAATAACTTAAGCGCTCAATGGTATCATCAAATAACTCTATTTTAATTCCATGACTCTTTTCATTAACTGGAATAATATCAATTACATCACCATGTACCCTGAATGTACCCCGATGAAAGTCAATATCATTCCGTTCATAAGTCATATCAATTAAACGATTAAGAATGTCGCTTCGTTTCATCGTCGCACCAACATTTAATATTAATAACTTATTTACATATTCTTCCTTTTCACCAATACCATAAATACATGATACACTAGAAACTACTATGACATCACGATTATTAATTAAACTACTAGTAGCACCATGACGTAATTCATCAATTTCATCATTTATTGAAGAATCCTTTTCAATATAAGTATCACTAGAAGGAACATACGCTTCTGGTTGAAAATAATCATAGTAAGATACAAAATATTCAACATGATTATTAGGAAAAAACTCTTTAAATTCCGCATATAACTGTCCCGCCAATGTTTTATTATGAGCTAAAACTAGGGTTGGTTTATTAACACTTTTTATTACATTAGCCATTGTAAATGTTTTACCACTACCGGTAACACCCATTAATACCTGACTTTTTTTACCACTATTAACTCCATCAACTAATTTTTTTATCGCCTCAGGTTGATCACCAGTTGGTTTAAAACTAGATACTAAATCAAACATATTATCCCTCCTATTAAACTATTGTTTGCTTGCCAATTTATTCTATCATTAAATACTAAATAAAACAACTAATCATTCCTTATTATTTCCAATTTGATACAACTATATTTATCCAAAGAAAAAACATATTAAATATGTTTATCTTTTTCTCCTTCTTTTTACAAGATAATATACAAAACTAATAACTAAAATTATTAATAATATAACTATTACATATGAAAATTTATTTATAATATCTAGTATTATATCTATTTTACTATGTGCATAAAGTCCTAAAAGGGATAAAACACTATTCCATATTAAACTACCAAATATAGTAAATATTATGAACTTAAATATTGGCATTTCGCTCATCCCAGCAGGGATACTTATTAGACTTCTTACAACAGGGATAAAACGACAAAAGAATACGGATATATTACCTTTATTATCAAACCAGTGATCTGCTTTTTCAATATCATTAGCTTTTAAACATAATATCTTACCTGCTTTAGAACTCACTATTTTTTTAAGTCGTTCTTTATTTAATATTTTACCAATATAATACAGAAGAATTGCTCCCGCCAGTGATCCTAGTGTAGAAACAATTATTACGCCCCAAATAGACATACTAGTACTTTTAGTCATGAATCCCCCAAAAGTAAGAATTAACTCACTAGGTATAGGGGGAAAAATATTTTCAACTAAGATTAGAAAAAATATTCCAATATAACCAAAATCATTCATTATGTTAATAATTATAGTCTCCATGGGTACTCGCTTTCTATTAACATCATAACATAGTTTTTTTATTATTAAAACAAACTGGTTTGTTCACTTGTCATTTTGTTTATTTTATTATTACTAAATAATACGTTATTATCACATATAATATTATTACTCTTACAAAACTGATAAAAATAATTATCCAAAATATTGGCATTTGGACTTCTCAGTTCATATCTATTACCATAATTTTTAATATATTTATCTTTTAAAGTGGGATAAAACTTATCTAATTGTTCATAAAAGTATTCCCGATTTCCTTCTCTTAAAGTCAGACCAGCACCAAAATAAATAATACCAAATACATGCGCTTTCTTACATTCTTCTAATAAATATTTTAAGTTATCTAAAGAATCATTAATAAAAGGTAATATCGGACATAACCACACTACTGTTTTAATATTATTATCATGCATAATATTAAGAACTTCTATTCTTCTTTTAGTATCACATACAAAGGGTTCAATAATCTTACAAGTAGATACATCTTTTGTTGTTAAGGTAATATTTACTATTACTTCATTATTACTATTTATTTTTTTAAGTAATTCTAAATCTCTTAATATTAAATCAGATTTAGTAATAATACTAACACCAAATCCATATTTATATATTACTTCTAAAGCTCTTTTTGTATACTCTAACTTACTTTCTAGGGGCATATAAGGATCACTCATCGAACCAAAACCAATAATCCCTTTAGTTCTTTTTTTACTTAGTTTATCTTCAAGTAATTTAATGGCATTTTCTTTCACCGCAACATCAGTAAATTCATGATCCATCATGTAACATTTACTTCTAGAATCACAATAGATACATCCATGTTGACAACCACGATATATATTCATCCCATTATGACTAGATAATATACTTTTAGAATTTATATAATGCATAATATCACCTAAATATATTATACAATAAAAAACTATTAGTTTTATCTAATAGTTATTTTTCATTAATAATATTTTTACTAACTAAATATGTAGCTAAGAAATATCCACCATATACGACGATAATAAATAAAGATGTAAGTAGGATATTACTTGTTAAATTAATATTGGCTAGTAATTTAACTATTTTATTAAATTCACGAAGTCCAAATATAGCATGAACGATAGCAACCATCAAAGGTAATATGAAAGCGATTGCAATTTGAACAAATAATGTTTTTTTAATCATTTTATTATCTGCTCCAAGTTGCTTTATTATTTTATATCTTGCTTTATTATCACTAGCTTCTGATAATTGTCCAATTGCAAGTACAGTTGCACTAGAAATTGCAAAAATAATACCTAGATATAAACCAACAAAAGTCAATATTGCTTTGGTACCAACACTTGAATTTTGCATATCTATTTTGGTTTTAAATGAGTAACCTTCACCAGTATTATTGTCCATTAAGAAATGAAAGAAAGCTTTTTCGGTTTTTTCATTATCCCCTTTAACATAATCACCAAGCATAAATTCGCTTAAAAAAGTTACATCATTCTTATATTTATCACTTATTATAATGATTCCATCATTTCCTTGGCCATTATAATTTTCGATTGCTTCTCGATCTATATCATAAGTAGCTGGTTTTAATTTATAACCGTTAATACTAATTTCATTATTATCATGGTAAGCATGATTAAATAAATCAACAATCCCATCAATATTACACATTAACAAATATTCATCATCGGCAATATCAATATATTCTTCACTAAAAAACTTTTTAATATTTTGATAATCACTTTCAAGTATTATAGGTATTTTATAAGTTGTGTCAATTTCAACCGTATCACCATAGGTTTTTAATAAATCTTCCATCGCTTTATCATCAATAATATCATCTAATATTACTGTTGAATTATATTTATTATAAGTTACATAACGAGATATATAATCATCAAACCCATTTTCATTAACTAAAGTATCTAGTTTATAGCTATTAGCTACTACTTGATTTATATTATAATCATATACTGAATTATCAAGGGTAAAATCGGCTTTATTATTTTCTTTTAAATCGGAGTTAAGAATGCTAGATAATGACATTGAGCCGCTTAAAATACCAATTGTTAATAATAACATTAAAGATATAATGGTCGTAGAAAATACCGTAGTATTTAACTTACTATTTACTTGTTTTAAAGTAAACATATTTAATTTTTTGTAATAAATCCCCTTAATTAATTGAATGGCTTTAACCATAAATCCGGAGCCAGAAAAGAATAATAGAAATGTTCCTAAAGCTCCAGCGATAATCATTTTTAAAGCTTCTTTATCTGGTCCATTATAGAATAATGTTCCTTCAAATAATAAATGATAAGCATATACTAACAAAACAACTGATAAAACAAATGATATAAATACTACATATTTATTTCGCAATTTAACTTTTTCGTTTTGTCGACTTGCAGTTAATAAATTTATTAACTTATGACGACCCAAAGATATAACATTAAAAATCATAACTAAAATAAAGATGATACTGAAATATAAAAGAGTTTTAAATATTGCATCAGATGAATATACAAATTTATATGCTGTTAGATTAGCTTCAAATAATTTGGCGGTAAAAATGGAAATAAATTGACTAGCAAATATTCCCAAGATTAAACCAGTAGCAAGAGATAATATGCCAACTAATAATGTTTCTAGTACTAATATAGTTGATACTTTCCATTTACTCATTCCTAAAGTCATGTATAAACCAAATTCTTTTTTTCGTCTTTTGATTAAAAAGTTATTTGAATATACGATTAGGAATCCTAAAATGATTGAAACAAAAACACTGATGTAACCAATAATCATTACTAATACTTCAATCATATCTCTTTTACTATCGTTAAGAATCATCATTGATTGTTGACTACCAATAGAATTAAAAGTATAAAATATTGCTACCGCAACGACTAATGTAAAAAAATAAATACTATAGTCTTTAATACTTTTTTTAATATTTTTTATTGCTAACTTAAATAACATTATTTAAGTCACCTCCAAGAAGAGTAACAACATCAATAATGTTTTCAAAAAATTCTTTTCTGGTTTTTTTACCTTTAATTATTTCATTAAATATTTTACCATCTTTAATAAAGATAATTCGATCTGCATAACTAGCAGTAAATGCATCATGAGTTACCATTAAAATAGTAGCTTTTAAATCATCATTTAAATTTTCAAACTTTTCTAATAACATTCTTGATGATTTACTATCTAGTGCTCCCGTTGGTTCATCAGCTAGAATTAAACTAGGTTTGGTAATAATAGCTCTCGCACTAGCTA
>CAYPXM010000047.1:0-6141 GCA_964415015.1 uncultured Muribaculaceae bacterium
TACTATGATATTAGCCCGACCTTTAACACATTTTTCTAAGAAATCATGTAAGCTTTCGGTAATATATTCTTCGTTTAATAATTTTTCTCGATTAAGTCTAATTTTGGCCGGAGTTTTACGAATAACACAAGCAATCCCGTTAGTAGCTATTGAATCATGAACAAAGTTCATACGTAATTCAGCACTTTCAGCATCTAAGAAAGGATGTGCCATATTAAAGGTTACGCCCATTACATTAGAACATTGAAAAGCTAACTTTTCCATGAATTCATTATTCAATTCTGGCTTTTCAACTTGAAATATCCCTTTTGACAGAGTTTTAAGCCATATTTGACCACCATTACTATATGATATATCCGTAATATCATCATTCTCTAAATATTCATTTAGAGGTCCAAAATTCATTTGTGAGAAAATGGCATCTGTCATAAAATCATTCCTTTTTATTCTGTTACTGGTGTATTATTATTAGTATTTTCTTCAGGTAATATAGTTGTTTTTGATAAGATAAAATTCTTTATATATTCACTAGATACTAAAGTTTCATCAGGGTTAGCACTATATGATGCATTTCTTGGTACTGGAATTATTTCTAGGCTTGCACCAATATATCCAGCTTTCATAAGAGTTGAATACATTTCATCCGGTACTGCAAATAATAACTCACTTGGTGTACGAGATTCTACTGTTGTTTCAAATACATGATTACCACTTGAATCTTTAACTGCAAGAACTTCGATACTCTCAATGAATTTTCCAAATATTACATCACCACTATCATCTTTAGCTTTTACATATAAATCAATGTAATTACCTGGAAATATTGAATTTCCATAAGTAGTATGTAAGTTAACTCCTAAAGAATAAATAGTATAGTTATCAGGAATATCAGCAAATGCACTATCTGGCATTTCTTCTTCTGACATTAAACTTTCTGAATAGAATAAACTATTAGCTGGAATAGTAGTTCCATAACTAACATATTTTCCTTTAATATTGTTGATGTTAGTTACAATATTACTATTGTTTTTGATCATATCACCAGATACTTTCATATACCCGATCATGTCTGGGGTAATTAAAGTACGTGAAGATATTTCAACCTTAGCATAAGGTACACTTACTGGATTAATAGCTTGTTTAACACGCCAATTATAACCAATATATAATACCGCTATACCTAACAAAACCCCGATAATTGTTACTGTATTTTTATTGCTTAAAAATTTCTTTAAGCCCGTTAGAATATTTCCCATAAAATATTTCTCCTTCTTTCTTATTTATTATAAACTAAGACTTTTGATTAATGGTAGTTTCATTATCAAGACCCCATTCTAAAATGGCATCTACTTTATTGACGACATCAAATGAATTGGCATCGCCTCCGATATTGTAACTTCCTGTCTTAGTAGTAACCTTAACGCTTACCTTAGGTGGACATTCATACACCTCGTAAAAATCAATATCATAGGTACTATTAATATTGACACTTTCTGAAAATCTTCGTAAAAAGTTTTCAATAAATTTTTCTTTATTGATTTTAAGTTCATTATACTTACGATAATAACCATAATCAACGGCATCAATCATTGATGCTTCTGTTACCTCTTTTAGTAAATAATAATCTTGGGAATTAGTAGTTGTAACATTTTGCACTAGCATCATAATTACTATAACAAAAATTCCTAAAAGAATCAAGAAATAACCCCAATAAGACTCCTTCATTTTACATTCCTCCTTCTATTTCCAAGATGTGCCATCAAGATAATGAACAAATTCACTATCCCGTTTATTTTCAATGACACCACTAAATTCATTATTTTTAATTTTATCTAAAAATTCACTTTGACAATCAATACCATTAATACAATTTAATAAAAAGTCACCATAATTCGTTGTTTTATTATAATTACGGATGTTTTTCATTCCCGCTGGGGTTAAGGTATATGAATATCTTAAGTTATCTTCTAAATAAGTATCTTCACCTAAATTTTCAATTTCACTTTGAGTTGCTCGTCCTTTACTTGTATCCCAAGGATTAACAATATTACGTTTATATGTCAAACCACTCTTTAATGAAACATCATTGGTCGCTTTAGGGAAAACATCATTAAGTGAAATAGTCCGATAGAAATAACTTGGTTCACATTCGGTACACGTTTTACCATCTATTTCATAGGTACACTCATATAATAAATTAGTATTAGCATAATCAGCTTTATTACTAATAATAACTTTATCAAGACGACCTAAATTATTATTTTTATCTTGACCTAAATTAGTTAATTCTAAACCATATTTAAATTTTGTCGTTTCATCACAAACTCGGCTTATCGGCAATACCTGTCCTAGATAATAATCATTAGGTGATATTGGACTAATATGAGCCTTTCCACTACCACTAGTTGTATACCATTTGGTAACGGGCAATAAATTCGATGATTTCGTTTCTATCTTTAATACATATTTATTATTATATATTGAAACATTAACTTTGTTACATCCATTACCATCACAATTATAACTAGTTATTTTTTCTTCATTATTTGCCATTTCATTACCAATGTAATAGGCTCTATTACTTAAACTACTAAAATATTTCTCGCCATTTGTTGTTTTTATATCTCCACTAACTAAATAATTCTTATCATTTAATAAATTCATGTAATAATCTTCTTCATAATCATAATAAATTAATGGATTATAAATGAAATTTGGAGTAAAGTTCGAACAATTATTATAGCTATTAATTATTCCTGTTAATTCATTTACTTTACTAGTTAAAGCATTATAAACTTCCGTTTGTTCTCTTCTTATAGCATTAATAATATCATCAATATTTCCATTATTATTGTTATTACAACTTTCTCCACAGCTTCCCGAAGTATGACTTTTAGTTTCACCATTTATTCGATAATTAAATGTTAATTTAGTATAAGTACCACAGTCTTCAATTTTCTTTTCTTCATTGGTTATTGTACACTTCTCAGTACTACTAGTTGGATTTATTCCTGAATTTAATAAATTAGTATATTGTTCAAATGTATTTTTTAAATTGTTTACTTCATTCATTTTATTATTATAATCCGTTTTGAATTTAGAATAATCTATTTCTTTTAGGGGATTAGTATAACAAATACGACTTCCATTACCTTTAGCTTTTAATTCTAGATAACGACCATATTGTAATTTACTTACTCGACCTAAATTAGTAGGAACCTCAAATTCGTATTCTTCAACACAATATACTTCACAATAATTATTACTAAAAGATAAATAACTATTACCTAAAGTATCGGTTTTTCCAACAGCACAAGTATAATCATAATCATGATAATTCATTCCAGCAATAGCCCCATTAGTGAAATCACTAATCACTATTTTTTTAGTACCAGTTTCACTTTCACTACATTTATCAGTTGTATTGTTTGGCTTACATACATCTAAACAACCATTATTTATCCAATTATCCGTAATATAGTAATACTGATCATTATTTTGTTTTCGTACGACTTCTAAATAAAGATTACGTAAGTTTTGATCGACAGCCATATCCTTACAACAAGTTGAAGCAAAATCAGTAATACTTAATTCATTATTAGTATCACCACCATATAATTTACCATTTTTGGTTACTCGGCATCCACTAGTTTCACTTGGAAAAGACTTTTCATAAACAAATTGTCGTGGTTCTTTTGAAATTAATAATAACCGTTGATAATAAGTATTTTGATTCTTTGTTGCAACATTAATATTTTTACTATCCCGCCAGTCAAAATAATTCACTTTTAAAGAAAAGGCTTTAGAAGGATCAGTTATTTTTATTTTAAATTCTAATGTATCAGTATTATAAGTTAATAAATCATTATTAAATGACGTTAATAATACACAGTTATCACAACTTAAATTTGTAACCCTTTGATTATTATAGGGATTATTTCTTATTTCATCAAGTCCACTTAATACGATATCACTTACGATAAAACCATCAGCATCAACAGTAGAATTCTTTTTTGTAAATAATAAAGGATTCTCCCATAAATCGTTATTTTTAGTTGCTTCTAAAAATAAATTAACAGCATCACGATAAACACTATATTCCTCACCAGAAGTATTTTTTAAACTAGCAAACAAATTATTTTTAATATAGAAATAAACGGTATTACTAGGATTAATACTACCAATATCACTATTTGCGTATAAGGCTTTAGCAGTATTAGAAAAAGCAATTGATTTACTTTCCTGAGCGTTCATACCCATCCCAGCATAGTAAGTATAAAAACGAAAAGCTAAGTGCATTGTCATATATTTAAGATCATCAGTTGTATTATTTAAATATTGATCTTTATATTTTGATAATGACGCTTGATAAATTTTAATAAATCCTTGATCACGACTTGCCAAAGTATTAAGTGCACTACCACACATATATCCAATATTAGAAAATTCAGCCGCCGGATCAATACAATAAGCATCAATCCCTAAGTTATTACATGTTCCGGCATAACGATTAGCAGTATATAAAGTCATTACCCCATGATCATTATAATATAACCCATTTACTGGTATATGTTCTTTTAATATATTAGTACTAACGACACTACAGGCTGAATTATCACAGGTAACTGATTCGCTAGAAAAACATTTCTGATTATAAGCATTTTCTACTGCACTATAACTAGTCGGACATTCATTTATGGTTTTACCAGAGGCTTTACTTTTTATACATTTACCATTAGATACATAACTATCTAAGGGACAAGCACAAGTATTACCAACACATATTTTTCCATTACCACATGCATTAGTACAACGATTACATTTATTATCATACAATTCTTTAAAACTATTAGCGTTTTTTAACATATTACATTGATTTCGTTTATTATAATCAGTTAACGAAGAACAATCCATACCTTTATAGGGATTTTTATCACCATAAATACTAGCATAGTAGTAATAGTTTTTACACATAGTAGTATTATCATTATTATTTAATAATGAAGTTGCAGTGCTATTAATTTGGATTACTTCACGACATTCATTATTTACTTTTCTACACCATGAAAAACTACTACAATTATCATTTACTTCCTGACAACTTTTAACGCGGCATACATTTTCATTATTTATTTTATCAAATTGACATAAGGAATTACTACTACATTTACTTTGACAATCTTCTTTATCACAATTTATTTTATTAATTAAATTATTACAAGTAATATTCGCAGCACTTTCACTTATAAATTTATCAACTGCTTTTAAAGGCATAGTACTAACGAAGAATAAAAAAATAAAAGTACATAATAATTTAATATCTTTGGTCATACTATCAATCCTTACTATTAATAGTTTATCATGTATAAAAAAATATGGCAATTAAATTGTGTTTATTTTGTATTGTTTTAGCCTTAATAATTGCAATATTTTACTATAATAATTTTTAAAAATATGTTATATTTATACTGGTGATAAAAGATGAAAAAAATAATTATAATAATTGTGGGTTTATTATTACTTGGAAGTGGTTTATTCCTATATTATCAAAAAAGCAAAAAAACGGATAATACTGACCAATATTACCACAATATAAATTATCAAGAATTTAATGATTTAATATCGAATAAAAAAACATTTGTATTAGTTGTTCATCAAACTGGTTGCCCTCATTGCGAAGCTTACTTGCCAGTTATTAAAGACATAGCTAATAACTATGAATTAAATGTTTATAGCATAAATACGAGTGAATTAACTAAGGATGAAAATATTAAATTCTCACAGATTGTGAGAGTTAGTGGTACCCCTTCTACTCTCTTTTACTTTGATGGAGTTGAAAAAACCAGCAGTAATCGATTAGTTGGTGATGTTAAAAGTACCAGTATAGTAAATCGTTTAAAATCATTAGGATTTATTGAGGCGAAAAATGATTAAAGAAGTTATTAAAAATATATTATTGATTATTTTCGTTTTTTTTATTTATATGTACTTGCCTACTTTAATTCTTTTACCTTACCAAAATGAAGTAAAAGAATTAGGAAGTACTGCTAAGAGTTTAGTTCTTTTAGGTTCAGAAATAATATCTCTTTTAGTTTTAATTGTAATTTTTATTAAACCTCTTATTAATGCATTTAAAACCTT
>CAYPXM010000048.1:0-210 GCA_964415015.1 uncultured Muribaculaceae bacterium
CAAACGCTTTATTTGCTTCCGCCATTTTATGAGTATCCTCACGTTTTTTAACGGCTCCACCTACGCCTTTTGCTGCATCCATTAATTCATTAGCTAAATTTATAGCCATTCCTTTGCCATTTCTTAGTTTTGCATAGTTTACGATCCAACGTAATGCTAATGCTTGACTTCTATCATCACTAACTTCAATTGGCACTTGATAGTTAGATC
>CAYPXM010000048.1:220-5584 GCA_964415015.1 uncultured Muribaculaceae bacterium
CGACGAGATTTAACTTCTAGTGCTGGTTTAACGTTTTCTAATGCTTTTTGATATACTTCAGCACCATTTTCACCAGTTTGAGTTTCGATGATTTTAAATGCTTCATATAAAATTCTTTGAGCGGTTCCTTTTTTACCATCTAACATAATTTGGTTAACTAATTTAGTAACTACTTTTGAGTTATACACTGGATCTGGTAACACGTCTCTTTTGACAGCACGTCTTTTACGCATATAATATTCTCCTTCCTTTAATGTTTATTTTGTAATTATTTAGGTCTCTTAGTACCATATTTGCTACGGCCTTGTTTACGGTTATTAACACCTTGAGTATCCAAAGTACCACGAATTATATGATATCTAACACCGATTAAGTCTTTAACACGACCACCACGTATTAATACTACGCTATGTTCTTGTAAGTTATGACCTTCACCTGGAATATAAGTATCAACTTCACGTCCATTTGAAAGTCTTACACGAGCAAATTTTCTTAATGCTGAGTTTGGTTTTTTTGGTGTTCTTGTACCTACTCTAGTACAAACACCTCTTTTTTGTGGACTATCTTGAAGCGTTTCTTTACGATCCTTACTATTAAATCCAATATTTAAAACGGGACTTTTACTTTTTCTCGTTTTATCTTTACGATTTTTTCTAACAAGTTGGTTAATTGTTGGCATATTGTCCTCCTTCCATATACACACACCCTGGTGTATCAAATATGTCATTAAATTAGGTTCTACCATAGATAGAACCACATTTAAAATGCATTCATAATATATCAATTAATAATATTTTTGTCAATACATTTTTATGACATTTTTATAATATATTATTTTTGATGATGTTCAATTAAATTTCTGACTTTAATAAAGTTGTGATTTATTCCCGATTTAGTTATTTTATAATCGGTCTCCAAAGAGATAATTTCGGCTAATTCACTATAACTTGATTCAGGATATTTTTTTCGATACATTACTACTATAGCTACCTTTTCATCTAGCAAATCCAATAAATCATTATCTTCCAAATATTTAATATCTTTTAATTGCTTCATTCCATTTAAGGTTATTTTTTCTTGATTGGCTAGTTCACAGTTATTTAAACGATTAACCATATTTTTATGGTCGCGATAAATTCTAATATCCTCAAAATAAAATAAGTTACTAATAGCATTTACTAATTTTAAGAAATCACTAATCATTTCCGCACTTTTTACGTAAGTCATATACTTATTATTACGCTTTATGATTTTGGCATCAACATTAAAATCTTTTAATAATGATTTAAGTAATAAAGCATCTTTTTTAAAGGGCAAGAAAAATTCTAAGTGATAACCACTATTTTTAGGATCACTAATTGATCCACAAGCTAAAAAAGTTCCCATTAAATAAGCTTTTTTCTCTTCCTCACTAGTCAAATAGTCATAAATGTTACTGTTTTTGTTGATATTTAAGTAATTTAAAATATCGTTTATTTTATCATTGATTTCTAGAATATATATTTGTTTAACATGAAATCGTTTTTGCATTCGGACAATAATTTTAGCATTTATATTAAAAAGCTTTTTAATAAAGATAAAAATAATCCGAGCTATTTTAGCATTTTCAACACTAATTACTATTTTATCCTTACTTATTTTAGCATCATATTTAATAAGGGCTGTTAAAGTAATACTTGCTTCAATCCGGTTAAAATCGTAATTCATTATTTCTTCTTTTATTTTTGTAGAATAAGTCATAATAATTCGTCCAATCTATATAATATAATAACATTTTAAGTTAAACTTGTAAAATTCTTGTTATAATCGTATAATTTAATTAAGAATAAGGAGAAATATGAAAAAAATATCAGTAGTAATATGTGACATTATCGGAACATTTTTAAATTCCACTGATAGTACTAGGAGAAAAGAATACATTGAAGAATTTGTTCTTAATCTAAAAATATTAAAAGAATTACATAATGACGATGAAATAGTATTATCTTTCATCACTAGCGAAGGTAAAGAATTATGTGATAAAGTTGAAGACATTGTAAAAAATACTAGTAATCCACCTACATTGGGAACTTCTTTATACCATAATGGTTCCCAGAATAATGAAAAAAGTAATGATCGATTTGTTAATATGGTAAATTACCTTCAAGCCTTATCAGCAAATTATAATGTATCTAATATTTATTTTATTGATGACCAGTCAATAAATATTATTTTAGGTGATTATTATTTCAAAAACGCCGGATTATTTAATGCGTCATGCATTTTAGCGCGTGATGATAATAATAATGGATTACAAGTAGTAAACGAAAAACTGACAAACTATATTAATAGTATTAAAAAAGTATTATAGTAAAAGAGGTTGTATATGGCGAAGTTGAAATTGAAAAAAAATGTTAGAAATATGATTTATAAAATACTAATCGTAATCATTTTAGTATTTGTTGTTTGTTTTTCATTTAAAACAATTAATAATATGATTAAACAAAAAAATGCCATTGAAACTAAATTAAGTAATATTGGCTATACAGAAAATGAAATTAAGGTTTTTAAAGAGTATTTAAGTGATGAAGAATTAGATACTTTGATTAATGAAGAGAAAAAACCATATTTATGTACTTTTCTAACGGAAAAATATTATTTGAAAAAAAACTTAGACGCATATAGTGCTTATAAAGCATTACATCCAGAAATTAGTTACACTGATGTTGTTGCATTAGTAAATACTAATGCTTACATTGAACCATATACCAATATTATTGATAGTGATCCATCAAAGAATAATTTAATTTTAGTTAATAAGTATCATAAGTTGCCCGAGGGATTTTTACCAACCACGGTTTTATCAAGTAACTGGTATGCATACGGTGAAAATTATTTAACTGAAGAAACTTATAATGCTTTCAAAGAAATGTTTAATGCTGCTAAAGCACAAGATTTAACAATTGTTATTTCTTCTGGATATCGTAGTTATGATAAACAAGAATCTATTTATAATTATGATGAAAATTTATATGGCATAGCCCAAACTGATAAAATGGTTGCACGTCCTGGTCATTCGGAACACCAAACTGGTTTAGCAGTGGATGTTTTAGCTCCAGGATTTAACTTAGATACTTTTGAAACTAGTCCCGCATATACATGGTTAATTAATAATGCCCATAATTATGGTTTTATTCTTCGTTATCCTAGTGATAAAGAAAACATTACTGGCTATTCTTTTGAATCATGGCACTACCGATATGTTGGTAAAGAAGTGGCACTTAAAATTTACAATGAAAAAATTACTTTTGATGAGTATTATGCTTACTATATAGCAAAATAAAACACGTTATTACGTGTTTTTGTTTTTTTGTTTTTTAATAAAAGTTTTAATCTTATTTTTATGATATTTTATTCTTACTTTTTTAAAATCAATTGATAACTCAATTTCATCTATTTCTAGTACTTCACCAACTGATTTACAATATTCTAAAAATAAAGATTGCATTAAATCAAAATCATTAATCGTTTCCCCATTTATCCTTTTTATATACAATACATTAGATTGAACTTTAGAATATATAAAGAAATCATTTTCTCTAACAATGTCTTTTTTAGTTCTTTTATCTACATTATTATTACTAAATTCTAAAATATTATTTTGATTATAAAAAACTTTTGATAAGCAAGAATTACATACGGTATATCTTGAATTATTATCATTAAAATAACTAATAATATCGAAAGGAACAAAGTAATCATATATTAAAATCGTAAGATAATAACCATAATCGATATCCCCGACGGTTCTCACTACTTCATTATTTAATTTTATTTGATAGCATAAATTTGGTTGATTAATAGTTTTTATAAAATCAAAATTTTTATCTCGATCAAAACGAACATAATCAACAAATAATTCTATTTTATTCATATTATCCCTTTATTTTTTTCATCCCATATTTATTATTTAAAATTTCATTAATATCGGATAGTGTGACATCAGCCTTAATTAAATCGTCATAGTCTTCAGTGATTCTTAAAATATCAACATCTTTATTAACAAAAATAACCGGTTTCATTTCGACTTGATGAGAAATATCTATTCCACATTTTACGCAATTACGTTTTCCCAATTCATCACATACTATATATGCTGGATGCTCACAAATAATTCGTAGTAACTTATTTATTTCTTGATCAATTATATTTATACTATCTATTATTTCTAAATCATTTTTATCTCGTAAAAATTGGTAATAACCAGCTCTTTTTAATTCTAATAATTTTATTTTTTCTTCATAAATTTTTTTATTATTTGATTCCATAGCATAATTCCTTTTCATAACTGGCCGGACGTAACATATGCATTTGATGGCAAAAGTTTACTTCATTCCAAATACGAGTAGCAGTTTCTTCATTCCCATAAAATTTGTAGAAATCTTCATACGAATAATTATGGATTACTTCATCAAAGTCAAGTACAGGCAAAATATTTCCTTTGTAATTTTCATGATCATTTACGATAGCCCATTCCCACTCGTTTAAGTATTCGTCATATCTATCTTGGTCGGCATAAAAATCCATAATTAGTTGCTGTTTCTCGGAAATACTCCAATTATTATTATGAAGAATCCAATATCTTATATCGAATGCTCCCTTACCGTGAACTTGTGCTTTATCAAAATAACCAAATATATCATTAAATTTTTTCCCCGGATCATTTGAAGTACCATTTTTTTCAAGGTTATTATGAATTTGTTCTTTTTTTTGTTGATATAAAGTAGTACCGCATTTAGCCATGGCTTCTGATACGACATATTTCTTTTGTTCTTCATTAAGCACTAAATCTTCATTCCATAAACTCATTAATAAGAACGAAAAATATGAAAAACCGGCTTCTACATCAATCACTATTCTAGCAATATCTTTATTACTATAAATCATTTTAATTAATTCTTGATAAGCTATTTTATCAGCATTCTTATAATCTATTAACATTAAATCAGCAATCGCTAAGCCTTTTAAAGTATCTCGGACATTGAACTTATCTCGGATTTTTTTAACTGCTTCACGTTCATATTGAGGATTGCTATTTATTGCATCCCATAAATTTTTAGTTAATTCTTGATTATAATCCAGATAATGAGCCTTAAATAATTTATCATCTATTTCTCTTATTATTATTTCATTCATTACTTCTTCTCGGTCCATTTTGGGATTTTGTCTTGCTATAACCATAATGTCTTGCGCTAATTTCATATCATGTTTTATTTCATTTTTATCATATAGCAAATCATCAATATCTTTTATATTTATCATTTTCTTCTCCTTATAAACCATCATTTCATAAATACTTCATTTATTAGTTGTTTATTATACAAT
>CAYPXM010000049.1:0-5171 GCA_964415015.1 uncultured Muribaculaceae bacterium
CTAATTGGTGGAGCTGGTGGCGGATTAGTCGGTGGAAATGCAGTTTATGACCAACCAGGAAACAGCGTTTGTCGCGGTGGTGGCGGTACACAAAGTTCCGGTGGTGTAATGTATCCATGTCAAACAGGATATTACTATCAACCAGGATCATACGGTACGGGTGGTTCACAACCACAATATGTTGGTGCCGGTGGCGGCGGAGGTTACTATGGTGGTTCATCTGGTGCATACTATAATGGCTGTACTTCGGGTGGCGGTGGTTCATCATACATTGGTGGAGTATCAAGTGGCTACACTGCAGCTGGTCAAAGAAGTGGCCATGGATTTGCCAGAATTTGGTTATCAAGTTATTAAAAGTTGTGAAAAAGAAATCACAACTTTTTATTTTTTGTCAAAATCTTGTCAAATAAAATAAAAATCGTAGACAAATTATTAATTATCTATATAATAACTAATTAAGTGGCTTGGAGGGAATAATTATGAACTATCAATTACCAGTAATAATTTTAAAAGATTTAGTTTTATTCCCCCAACAAGAAGTAAGAATAGATATTAATAATAGTATAAGTAAAAATACCATTAATTTAGCGATTAAAGAATATGATGAAAAAATATTAGTTATTTGTCCTAAAGAAGTTACTAGTGATAGTGAAGATATTGATGTAAGTGATCTACCAAGTGTAGGTGTTGTAGGAAATATCAAAAGTAAAATGGAACTTCCTAATGGTACCTTAAGAGTCACAATCAAAGGAATTAAGCGTACTAGTATTAGTAATTATACAAATATAAATAATGAAAATAAAATATTAATCGCTGACTTATTTGATATTGATATTCCTAAATATAATGAATTAGAAGAAATAGTTCATGTTCGAAAATTAAAACAAGCAATTAATGATTATATTGATAATAATAAAACCGTTTCAAATAGTATTATTAGTACTATAAAACGAGTTGATGGCGTTAATTTATTGACTGATATTATTGCTACCTTTATCCCGCTTAAAGTTAGTAAAAAACTAGATTATATGCAAGAAATTAACGGTTTAAAGCGCGCTAATAGTTTACTTAATGATTTAGCCTTAGAAATGGATTTAATTGCTTTAGAAGAGCGTTTAGACGATAATTTACGAGAAAAATTAGAAGAAACTCAAAAAGATTATATTTTACATGAAAAATTAAATGAGTTAAAAAAAGAATTAGGCGAAGTAGACGAAAAACAAAAAGAAGTAGCAAAGTATTTTGAACAATTAGAAAATCTTCATGTTCGAGATAAAACTTATGATTTTATTGCATCAGAAATAAAAAAATATGAGTATACTAATGAATCTTCTCCAGAAATAATGAGTATAAGAACTTACTTAGATTGGGTTCTTAATTTACCATGGAATACTAAAAGTACTGATGAAACAAGTATAATAAAAATTAAAAAGGCATTAGATGATACTCATTATGGTTTACAAGATATCAAAAATAGAATAATTGAAGATACAGCAATAAGAAAAAATAATGCTTTAATTAATGGCCCAATTATTTGTTTAGTAGGTCCTCCCGGAGTAGGTAAAACATCAATTGCTAAATCAATTGCTAAAGCTTTAAATAAAAAATTCTTTAAAATTAGTTTAGGGGCAATGAGTGATGCCTCAGAATTAAATGGTCATCGTCGGACTTATTTAGGTAGTGCACCTGGTAAAATAATGAAAGCATTAAGACTAAGTTGTACTAATAATCCAGTTATTTTATTAGATGAAGTAGATAAAATGGGCCATGATTATAAAAGTGATCCTTCTAGTGTATTACTTGATGTATTAGATCCAGAACAAAATAATCGGTTTACTGATAATTATATTGATATGCCGTTTTCATTATCAGATGTAACCTTTATTTTAACGGCTAATGATATAAAAAGTATTCCTACACCATTACTTGATCGGCTAGAAATAATTCAATTAAATAGTTATACAGAATTTGAAAAAATCGATATTATTAAGAAATATTTAATTCCTAAAATATTTAATAATTATCATGTTACAAAAAATATGATTAAGTTTCGTGATGATACACTTAATCATCTAATTAGATACTATACTAAAGAATCTGGGGTTCGGGAAGTTGAACGATTAATTGATACAATTACTAGAAAAGTAATTACAGAAAATATTGATGATATAAGTAATTTAAAAATCAATATTACTACCTCTAGTTTAAAAAAATATTTAGGTAATTATCGCTATGAATACTTAGTGACTAATAATTACAGTGCTGGGGTAGTAAATATTTTAGCTTACACGCCTTATGGTGGAGTAGTAAGTGTTTGTGAAGCAACTAAATATCCTGGTTTAGGTAATGTAACATGTACCGGTCAATTAGGAGATATTATTAATGAATCAGTTAGTGTATCGATTAGTTATATAAAAAGTAATATGACTAAATTAGGAATTAATAATTTTTCTTTCGATACAACTAATATTCATCTTCATTTTCTTGATGGTAGTGTTAAAAAAGATGGTCCTAGTGCGGGGGTAAATATTACCACTAGCTTACTTAGTTTAATATTAAATAAACCAATATCAAAAAATATTGCAATGACAGGTGAAATAAGTTTGTATGGTGATATATATAAAATAGGTGGTTTAAAAGAAAAATTAATTGGAGCATATAATGCGGGAATTAAAGAAGTTTTTATTCCTTATGAAAATAAACATGACTTAGAAGAAGTCCCAAATATTATTAAAGATAATATTAATATTATTTTAGTTAATAATTATTTAGAAATATATAATTATTTATTTACGAAATAGTGAGTTTTTACTCACTATTTTTGGATGTGTGATATAATATTTTTTAGGTGTTGTTATGAAGCGAATTGATGTTGATATTAATAAATTAAGTCCTGGAATGCGACAATATATGGAGATCAAAGATAATTATGAAGAAGAACTTTTATTTTATCGTCTAGGGGACTTTTATGAATTATTTTTTGAAGATGGATTAACAGTATCAAAAGTTTGTGAACTTACTTTAACAGGTAAAAATGCCGGTTTAGATGAACGAATTCCAATGTGTGGTGTTCCGTATCATGCCGTAAAACCGTATATTGAAAAACTAGTTAATTTAGGATATAAAGTAGCGATTGCTGAACAATTAGAAGATCCAAAGAATGCTAAAGGAGTAGTTAAAAGAGGAGTAACTAATGTCTATAGTAAGGGAACTATTTCTGATTTAGATTTATTAAATGCAACAGAATCTAATTATATTGCCAGTATTATAGATTATAACTATAATTATGTCCTTACATATGCTGATATATCAACCGGAGAAATATATTCTATGAGTATTCCTCATTTAATGGATAAATTATTAAATGAAATATTAAATTTACAAATCAAAGAAGTGGTCTTACTTGATCAAAGTGATATGACTTTAATAAATAGTTTAAAAAATAATTATCATATTGAAGTTACCTATAGTAATTTATATTTAGAAAATGAGTATTCTAATATATATAAAAATATTACTGATGTAAAAATAGTTAATAGTGTTAAACATTTATTATATTATTTAGTAGTAAAACAATTAAAAGATTTAAGCCATGTAAGTACAGTTGTAGTAAAAGATATAAATGCTTATTTAGAAATGGATACGCATACTATCAGAAATTTAGAATTAATTGAGACTTTACGACTTAAAGAACGAACTTATAGTTTATTATGGTTTTTAGATAAAACTAAGACTGCTCCTGGTTCACGATTACTTAAACGATATTTATTGAATCCAATAAAGGATATCAAAGAATTAAATCGCCGTTATGATGAAATTGAAAAATATAATACGGAATTTATTATTCGTAGTGAATTACAAACCTTATTAGAGGAGATTTATGATATTGAACGGTTAGTTGGTAAAGTTGCTAGTGGAAGTGTTAATCCACGTGATTTATTACAATTAAAAAACAGTTTAATTGTATTACCACAAATAAAAGAATTATTAATTAAAATTAAATTAGATTATTATCAGTTTGATACTTTTACATCATTAACTCAGTTATTAAAAAATGCTATTAATCCTGATACTCCTATTACCTTAAAAGATGGCGGAGTAATAAATAGTGGTTATGATAAAGAATTAGATGAACTACGAAATATTAGACTAGGGGGAAAAAGTTTTATTGCTGACTTAGAACAAAGTGAACGAGAAAAAACCGGAATTAAGACTTTAAAAGTTGGTTATAATCGGATATTTGGATATTACATTGAAGTAAGTAAAGGAGCAATAAAAGATATTAAACCAGATTTTGGTTATGAACGACGTCAAACACTGGCTAATTGTGAGCGTTTTATCTCTCCTTTATTGAAAGAAAAAGAAGCTTTAATCTTAAATGCTGAAGAAAAAATTATTGAATTAGAAACGAGTATTTTTAATGATATTAAAAATACCATAAAAAAAGATTTACTTAAGTTAAATAAAGCTGCTGCCGTTATTAGTGAAATAGATGTTTTAATTGCACTATCTGTTGTTAGTGAAGAAAACAATTTAGTTCGACCAGAAATCAATGATGAAGATGTTTTAGAAATTATTGATGGTCGTCATCCCGTGGTCGAAATCGTTAGTGGCAATGAATATGTTAAAAACGATGTTAAAATGGGAAGTAATATTTCAACGCTATTAATTACTGGACCTAATATGAGTGGTAAAAGTACTTATATGCGACAAGTAGCAATTACGATTATAATGGCTCAAATTGGTTGCTTCGTTCCTTGTAAAAAAGCGATTATTCCGATTTTTGATAAAATATTTACGCGAATTGGAGCCAGTGATGATTTAGTTAGTGGTGAATCAACATTTATGGTTGAAATGTTAGAAGCCCGTAATGCTATTATTAATGCTACTAAACATAGTTTAATCTTATTTGATGAATTAGGACGAGGAACTGCTACTTATGATGGCATGAGCCTGGCTCAAGCTATCTTAGAATATGTCTGTAGTCATATAAAATGTAAAACCTTATTTTCTACTCATTATCATGAATTAACTAAGTTAGAAGAAAGTCTTCCTAATTTAAAAAATGTTCATGTAAGTGCCTATTTGGATGATGGTAAATTAATTTTTTTACATAAAATTAAAAATGGGGCAGTAGATAAAAGTTATGGTATACATGTAGCTAAACTTGC
>CAYPXM010000050.1:0-4992 GCA_964415015.1 uncultured Muribaculaceae bacterium
GATATAGAATTAAATAAATAATAAGTGGTGCGGTTGAGATTACAATAAATAAAAATAGCCAAATGGCTATTTTTTTATTCAATATTATTTAATTTTACGCTAACTAATTTACTAACTCCAGATTCTTGCATCGTAATACCATATAAATAATCAGCATATTCCATAGTTCTCTTTTTATGAGTAATAATGATAAATTGTGAAGCATCTTTTTTTAATTTTAAGAAATTACCAAACATATCAACATTAGCTTCATCTAATGCCGCTTCAACTTCATCTAAAACACAGAAAGGCGCTTTTTTAACATTTAATATAGCAAATAATAAGGCAATAGCAGTCAAAGTTTTCTCTCCACCACTTAATAAAGTGTTAGAACTAATTTTCTTTCCGGGTGGAATAGCTAATATTTCGATTCCCGTTTCTAAGATATTATCAGGATCAGTCAATTTTAAAGTTCCTTCACCACCTTTAAATAAAGTTTTATATACCGTACTAAATTCATTCTTTATTTTATTAAAGGTTGTTAGAAACTTGTCTTTCATTATTTCATCCATTTCACTAATAACCCCTAAAAGTGAATCTACACCATTTACTAAATCCAATTCTTGTTTTTTTAGAAAATCATAACGCACTTTTAACCGGTCATACTCAGCAATACTTCCAGTATTAACATCACCTAAGTCTTTGATTTCTAAACGATAATAATGAACTTTTTTTCGAGCACTTGGTTCATCCATCGATAATTCATATTCATTTAAAGCTCGTTCATACGTTAAACTATAATTTTCATTTAAAGCTAATAATAAGTTATCCAGTTGAACATCCATTTTAGCAATACTAAGTTCATAATTTTTAATATCACTCATTAACTTATTATAATGACTATTGCGATTTTTTTCATGTAATTCAGTTTCATTAATTTTTTCTACTAATTCACTTAATTGATTTTTACAAACTTCTTGTTTATGTACTAAATTATCCCGAATCGTAATTTTCTCATAATATTTAGTTAATAAATTATCAATTAATTCGGAAACTTTATTATTACTAATATTTTCAATTCCAAGTAATTCACTTTTTTTAACTTGTAACTGATAATTATAATCTTTAATCGATTGTTCAATATTACGCATTAACTCTTGATTACTAAATAATTCTCGTAAGGTTTTTTCTTCCTTTTCTTTAGCTAATAAACTCAAATTATTTAATTCTTTTATTTCATTTAAGATACTTTTTATATTATTATTTATTTCTATTTCTTGGGTCATTAGTTTTTCTAAATTTAGTTTCTCTAAGAAAGTACTATGATTATTTTTTATACTTCCACCCGTAATTGAACCTCCCGTATGAGCAATTTCGCCATCAAGAGTAACAATTCGATAAGCATGATTAGTAATATTGCCAATCAAATTTAATGCATCAATATCTTTTACCACTAATACATTACCTAATTGATTTAAGATAACATTTTGATACTTAGTATCAGTTTTAACCAAATCACTAGCTATGCCAATAAATCCATTAACTCCTTTTAACCGTTCAATTAAACTAGAATCGACATATCGTGGTTTTATTTGGTTTATTGGAAAGAAGGTTGAACGTCCCAAATTATTTGTTTTTAAATAATCAATACAAGTTTTAGCTACTAATTCATTATCCACCACAATCACATTATAATTATACCCAATAGCACATTCCAATGCGGTTAAATAAGTATTATCGTAACTAATAAGTTTACCAAATACTCCACATACATTAAGTCGAGGATTATTTAATATACTTTTAACTGGAAGGGGCAAAAAAGCATCTTTTTCAATATTATTTTGACTAATAATAATTTGATTTTTAATATTTTGTAATTCTTCATTTACAGAATTATATTTATTAGTTGCTGTACTTTCCTTAATTTTAAATTCACTAATCTCACTTTTTATATTAGTTAACTTAGATTTATAGGAATCATCTTTATCTTTTAATTCCGAAAAATTATTTTGTAAAACAGCAATGTTTTTTTCCAAGTTCAATACCGTTTCTTTTAAATTTAGAGCATTAGCATCGATATTACTATTTGCACTCATTTTTTCACGCTCTACATTAAGCCGTTTTTCGGTATCTATTTCAGATATTTCATTATTAATACTAATAATTTCCCCATTCATAATATTAATTGTCTCTTCTAGTTGCAAACGTTGTAATTTTAATTCTTCAATTAGAGCATTATTACTATCAGTAGATACATTAATCTTATCTAATTCTTTTTGTAATATTTCTAAGTCATTTTTATTATTCTTATAATTTTCATTAATTCTTTTAATGTCATTCACCATTAATGCTACTTCTACTTCTTTTAATTTATCTTTTAATTCGTTATACTTTTTCGCTTTAATGGCTTGTTCTTCTAAAGGTAATACCGTTTGTTCTAATTCATCAATTAACATTTTTATCCGTGATAAATTATCTTTAGTCTTATCTAGTTTACGAATTGATTCATCTTTTCTTTTTTTATATTTTAAGACACTAGCAGCTGATTCAAAAATGCTTCGTCGATCAATTGGCTTACTATTTACGATATTAGCAACTTCTCCTTGAGAAATAATGTTAAATGCTTCTTTATCAACACCACTATCCATAAATAAATCAGTTATATCTTTTAACCGAACTTTTGCATTATTAATTAAATATTCATTTTCACCAGTAAGATATACCACTCTTTTAATTTCTATTTCTGTAAAATCACTATTTAAATAGTGATCACTATTATCAAAACATAAACTGACACTTGCTCTTTTTTCCCCATTACGAGATTTTGAACCGGCGAAAATGACATCTGTCATACTTCCTTCACCCCGTAATGATTTTATGCTTTGCTCACCTAATACCCAACGAATCGCATCTACTACATTACTCTTACCACTACCATTAGGACCAACAATACCCGTAATACCATTAGTAAAAGTAATCTCGGTTTTATCCGCAAATGATTTAAACCCATAGGCTTTTATACTTTTTAAATACACACTATCACCAACTATCTTGCCCGCTTTTCGTAGGCCTCTTTCGCCGCCATTTGTTCAGCTTCTTTTTTGCTATGACCATAACCCGTACCATAAACAATATTATCTATTATTACTTCAATCTGATATTGTTTATCATGTGATGGCCCAGTTTCTTTTACAACGCGATATTCTAAACTTAATTTATCGGTTTGAACCATTTCTTGTAAAATACTTTTATAATCATCAAAAAATTGCGTATTACTGATGATATATGGAACCATAACTTTTAAAACAAAATCACGCGTAATTAAATAACCTTGTTCTAAATAAATAACCGCAATAACACTTTCAAAAGTATCCGCAATTATTGTGTCATTAATATTATTTTGTTGACCATTACCTACCCTAATTACCTTATCAATCCCAACGCACTTAGCATACTCTGATAAAGCTGCTTCACAAACATAACTTGCTCGCAGTTTACTCATTTCGCCTTCACTTAAATTGGTATTATTATAAAAATAATCACTTGCTATGGCTTCTAAAATTGCATCCCCTAAAAATTCTAAACGTTCATAATCACATGAATTATGTTCATTAGCATAACTACTATGCGTTACCGCAATTAAAAGTAAATCTTGATTCTTAATACTTATTCCATATCGTTTTAAAAAATCCATTATTTTCACATCCATTTTACGTGTTTTTATTATATCAAAATAAAAGTTAAAATAAAACATATTTTACAAAAGTTAATTTTTATAGTATGATTTTATTGGTGACAATATGAAAGCCATACTAATATTTATTATTCGTTTATACCAAGTAACCCCACTACATAGTCACTCAATGTGTCGTTTTGTTCCAACATGTAGTAATTACATGATTGATGCCTTAAATGAATATGGATTATTTAAAGGGCTTAAACTAGGTATCAAACGTATTTGGCGTTGCCATCCAGGGGGAAAATATGGATATGATCCAATAAAAAGGAGTAATTATGAAAAAAGCATTAAAAATAATTAGTTTATTTATCATTATCGCTAGTTTAACAACCGGTTGTTTTAAACGAGATAATTTAGAAGGTGTAGATATTTATACCACGGTCTATCCAATTGAATATCTGACGGAAATATTATACGGAAATAATTCTCAAGTTAAAACTATATATCCCGATGGAATTAATCAAACTGAGTATGAACTAAGTAATAAACAAATTAAAGAATATAGTAAAGCAGCAATATTTATCTATAATGGTTTAAGCAATGAAAAAAACATTGCTAAAGATTTTATTAATACCAACAAAAAAATAAAAATAATTGATGTATCATATGGATTAAAGTATGAACATGGAATTGAAGAATTATGGATGAGTCCAAATAATTACTTAATGCTTGCTACAACAATTAAAAATAACTTAGAAGATTTTATTAATAGTAAATATATTATTGAAGAAATAGAAAAAAATTATAAACCGCTTCAAGAAACAGTATCTCAGATGGATGCCGAAATGCGAACTATTGCATCTAGTGCTAAAGATAAAGGAACTGAAACCATAATTACTAATAGTAATATGTTTAAATACTTAGAAAATTATGGATATCAAGTAATATCTTTAGAAGATAGTGAAAATGAAAATATTAATATAATTAAAAATAACTTTAAAAATAAAAAATATAAGTATATTTTATTAGATAGTGCAAAAACTAAAACTGATTTAGTAAATGAATTGATTAATGATTATAATGCAATAGCAGTAAATGTCGACACGATGGCTAATTTAACAACCGAAAAACGAAAAAATAATGTTACATATGTTTCACTTATGCATGAATATATCGAAAATATTAGAACTATAGTCTTATCTAAATAGTACCTATTTTTACTCATTTTTATGTTGACTTAACATTTATTGTATCATATAATTAATGAGTAACTTGGTTATGGAGCAGTACTCAAGAGGCTGAAGAGGCGCCCCTGCTAAGGGTGTAGATCGGGT
>CAYPXM010000051.1:0-4862 GCA_964415015.1 uncultured Muribaculaceae bacterium
ACTAAAGTAGCTAGTGATATTTATGGCGTAGAAATTAATAATGTAACAAAGAAAATGCGTAGTACTGCTAAAGCTGTTATATTTGGAATTGTCTATGGGATTAGTGGATTTGGACTAGGGGAAAACTTACATATTAGTCCAAAAGAAGCCAAAGAATTTATCTTAAAATACTATGAATTATATCCGGGAGTTAAAACTTATATGGATAATATTGTTAAAGAAGCATATGAAGAAGGTAGTGTTAGAACCTTATTTAATCGTAAACGAATTATTGATGAATTAAATAATACTAATTATTTAGTTCGTAGTGGTGGAGAAAGAATAGCTCTTAATACGCCAATTCAAGGGACTAGTGCTGATATAATAAAAATGGCGATGGTAGACATATTTGAAGCCTTAAATAAAAGTGATATTGATGCTAATTTATTAGTGCAAGTACATGATGAATTAATCTTTGAAGTAAAAAAAGAAGATTTAGAACGCTTAAGTACTTTAGTTAAAGATATAATGGAAAATATTATTAAATTAAGTGTTCCACTTAAAGTAGAAATAAACTATGGCGATGATTGGTATGAAGCTAAATAATATTTAAGAGGAGATTATATGAATAAATATGATATTTTAATTAATAAATTACATCCGATAACTAAGAAACTACCATTTAAATTGGTAGATGCTTATTCGGAGTATAAAAAAGAACTTAAATTAGAGAAAAAAACCTATGAAAATTATAAACGACTACGAAGATATATGGAAAAAAACCATTATGATATGGAAATTGAATCAGGTTATCGAAGTAGTAGTTATCAAGAAAAATTATTTAATGATTTAGTAGCAAAAAAGGGTTTAGAATATGCTACTAATCATATTGCTTTAAAGAATACTAGTGAACATGAAAGTGGATTAGCTATTGATATATGTTTTAAAATAGATGAAACATATGTAATTGAATATGATATTCCAACTAAATATTATAATATATTACACAGCATATGTAGTCGATATGGGTTTATAATTCGTTATCCCAAAGATAAAGAAGATATTACGGGTTATTCATATGAACCTTGGCATATCAGATATGTTGGTAGAAGATTAGCTAAAAAACTTACTAAACATAACATAACTTTGGAAGAGTGGACGGATATATGCCAGAAATAGCGGAAGTTGAAACGGTTAGAAATATTTTAAAAAAAGAAATATTACATAAAAAAATTAAAGAAGTAACCGTTATATATAAAAAAATGATTGAAAATAATGATGTAACTAAGTTTGAAAGGGATTTAATTAATCAAGAATTCATCGATATTTTAAGACGAGGTAAATGGTTAATCTTTGAAACTAATGATTTTTATTTAGTAAGTCATTTACGCATGGAAGGTAGATATTATTATAAATTAAGTAGTGATGAAGTATTAAAACATGAACATGTCTTATTTACCTTTATTGATGGTAGTGAACTTAGATATTTTGATTCACGAAAATTCGGAGTAATGAAGTTAATTAACAAAAATGAATTAAGTGAATATCCGGGAATTAAAAAACAGGGAATAGAACCAATTGATGATAATTTAAGTGGTAAGTATTTATTTAATAAAATTAAAAAAAAGAATATGGCAATTAAAACAGTATTACTTGATCAAACAATTATTAGTGGACTTGGTAATATTTATGTTGATGAAGTTTTATTTGCATCAAATATAAAGCCTACTCGTAAAGCATTAAAAATTACCCAAAAAGAATGTGATAATATTGTTAAAAATGCCAAAGAAATTATTACTAAGGCAATTAAATATGGTGGTACTACTGTGCATAGTTTTGAATCAGCCTTAGGAAAAAGTGGTGATTATCAAAGTCATTTATTAGTATATGGAAGGGCTAAAAAGCCATGTATTAAATGTGGGATGATAATTAAAAAAATAAAAGTAAATGGTCGAGGAACTAGTTATTGTCCTAAATGTCAAAAATAACTCAAAAGAATATACTTTTGAGTTTTTAATTAATATAAACGTCAAATTGACACTGGTTTACATTTTTGCTATAATTAAATTCTTTAGGGAGGCCATTATATGGAACAAACAAACATATTACCGTTGCCATTAGAAAATGGCTACCATATCGTATTTGATGAACGTAAAATACTACTTAATGCAACGAAGTTAGAAGAATTTACTAATCATCATCATACCTTAAGTAATTTAGGTGATGCTAAAAAAGTAATGATGGCACATGAAATTAAAGCAACTAACGAAATCGAGGGGATATTTGATGATGTTATAAAGATTACGGAAATAATAAAGAAAAAATCAATTTCAACTGAAGAAGAAAAAAGAATCATGAATGTTTATTATGCCTATCAATATATCCTAAGTAAAAAGACGATAAATGAAGATAATTTACGTCAATTGTATCAGATTATTAGTAAAGATTTAATAAGTCAAGAAGACACTCTAAATATGGGGTTATATTATCGAAAAGCACCAGTATATATCTTTAATTCCAGTAATATAACAAAACCACCTGAAGAAAAAGTTAAATGGGAAAAAATTACTGAATTAATGAATAACCTTTTTAATTATATTGATTCACCTAATTTGGATATTCCTTGTGCTAATTTTATTAAGGCCCAAATAATTCATTTCTATTTTGTATATATCCATCCATATTTTGATTGTAATGGGCGTACATCAAGAACCTTAGCGATGTGGTATCTATTAAATAATAATGAATATCAATATTTAACCTTTAACCGGGCTATAGCTTTTAATAAAAATAGTTATTATAAGACTATTTTAGATACTATTAAATTTGGAAATATAAATTATTTTTTAAATTATTTATTATTAAGTGTTAAACATGAATTAGAAAAAGAAGAAGTAATTAAACGTATTAATAGTGATATTGGGTATAAACTTCGAAGTATTGATAATCAAACATTAAATTATATTCTTAATATGAATGGTATAAAATCTTTAGCTGATTTCATTTTCTACTATAAACACTTTAATCAAAAAATTAGTAATAAAGAAATATATGAAGAAATGATAAAACCATTAATTGATCTAAATGTTTTAGTAGTAAGTAGATATACAAAAAAAGAAATGTTTTTAGATAGTTATAATTTTATCTTTGAAATTAAAGACTTAAAGGATAAAATTGATGCTGATTTTCAATATATATTACATTAAAAAACTACACCAGGTGTAGTTTTATTTAATGATTGGTTTATTGCAAGAATCAAAAACTGTTGTTTTTTCCTTTGTTAATAATTCATAAATATAACTGGCGATTAATTCAATTTGATATACCCGAGATTCTTTATTTAATGAGGTATCAATTTTTATTTTATTTAAATAATTTTGACCATATGAATTAAAACCGAGAATTTTTAGATAATCATCATCGATATTATCTTTTTTCTTTATTCCTAATAAGATATGTATTAATAAGCGATTAATATAATTATTAGTATAGCGTTTAGTCTTAACTAAATTAATAAATTCATTATAATTATTTGCTTGTTTAATTTTTTCAATTAAGCGATATTCAATTCCTTCGTTAACCCCTAATATTTGATCCAATTCTTGACTTGTTAATATCGTATGTTTTAATAAAGTAAATAGTAAATCATCATTAATATTATTGATGTAATTTGTTTGGTAAGCGGGGATATATTTAGTAATATCTTCATGATTATTTAATTTATTTCTAATATTACTAGCACTAATTATATCCTGATTACTAATTAAGTCGTGATAATCACTAGTTCTTTTTATTAATATTGGTTTTATTGTTTTGTTAATATCATTTATTGCTTTGATATAACTAATCGCAAGAAGGTCATTTGGTTTCAAAAAATCGAGATTAACATTTAATACTTTTCCTAATGCAGCGGGATAACTTAAACCTTTTTTTAAATAAGTTTTTAGTGATGCCGAATCATTTGTATTAATGCTTGCGATTTCACTTAATTTTTTTAGATCATTTGATTCACTTCCAAAAACAAGTTTAGTAATATGTAATTTGTTTAGATAACTAATACTTTTTTTAGCAAAAATATCGGCTGCTTGGGTCCCATATAAAGAAGGTAGTTCTAGTACAATATCAATATCATTATCTAAAGCTATTTTGGTTTTATTTTCTTTACTAATTAAAGATATTTCACCACGTTCAGTAAAGTAACCGTTTAATACTAAGATTATTAAACTATCCGGGTATTTCTTTTTTATTTCTTTTATTTGGTATAAATGACCATTGTGAAAAGGATTATATTCAGCAATTAAACCAATTATTTCCATCTCTTTCACCTCAAAAGTAATATATCATAATTTATTGAAAATATCCATTAAATAGGGTATAATGAATAAGGTGATAAAAGTGATTATTAATTTAAATGTAATCGGTGATAAAAATACCTATATCGATAATGATATTTTGTTTCCAACTAACTACTACATCAATAGTAGTAATATTAAAGAATTAAAAAATATTCATGTCAGGGGAAAAATAATATTAAATTATAATGATGAATATGAATATGATTTATTAATTACCGGAGAAATGTCAATTATTGATGGTAATACTTTAGAAGTTACAAATTATCCCATAAACATAAATGTGAATGAAATTGTTAATGAAAGTGATATTTTTTTCAATAAAATTGAAAATACACTTGATTTAACCGAACTTTTGTGGCAAAATATTGTTTTAGAGGTTCCAATTCGAGTTTCAAATAAAAGTGTCCCAGTTTCATCTGGTGATGGTTGGGAGCTTCAAAATGAAGAACAAAAGAAAATAGATCCAAGATTAGCTTGCCCGCTGTGCTGGGATAGATGTACAGCTTTTAAGAGATATGAATCCTTCTC
>CAYPXM010000052.1:0-4163 GCA_964415015.1 uncultured Muribaculaceae bacterium
CTGAATCATTTTATGTATATGATAATACTGGAGACAACTTAAAAATGCTTGCTAAATATAATTTATATATAGGAAGTAAATGTAATATTAATACCAATTCTTGCGTGGCTTATGAAAAAAGTAGTGGTATTCAATTACCTACAATGCGGGGTTTTCCAACTTAGACGAACCTTACCGAAATGGCACAATTCCCTATGCAAATGCGCAATATCATGGAACAAATTATTCTGATTATGAAGGAAGTTTGGTGAAAATTTACGTTGATAATTATGGTAATTACTTAAATAATAGTTTATATGTAACTAATACTGCCTCATTAATATCTAAAGAGGAATTAATATCTTTAGGTTGTATTGAACAAAGTAATAGTTGCCAAAATGCTCCGAATTTTATTATTGGAAAATCTTACTGGACTAAATCATCTGTTTCCGAAACGAGTCTATGGGTTATTACCTATGATGGTCCATTTGTAAGTAATCATTATGGACATACTAATTATCGTGGAATAAGGCCAACAATAACGATATCAAAAAGTTTAATTTAAGATAGTGAATACTATCTTTTTTGATGTAATAAAAAAGAGTTTTACAACTCTTTAGTTAATTTATTAATTAGAAAATCAAATTCATTACTGATGGTATTTAAATTATCTTCTGTATTTCCTTCATAACGAATGGTAATATTTGGACCAGTATTACTGCATCGAATTAATGCCCATCCATAATCAAATATTACTTTAACTCCATCGATTGTATCGATCTTATATTCTTTATTAATACAATATTCTTTAATTGTTTCTATCAATTGCATCTTAGATTCATCACTAACCGATACACGTATTTCTGGAGTATTATAATATTTTGGAAATTCTTTAATTAATTCATATAAACTTTTATCACTTTTTGATAATATTTCTATTAATCTTAAGGAAGAATATATTCCTGAATCAAAGCCAGGGAAACGATCATTAAAGGTAAAGTGTCCAGCTAGTTCACCACCAAGAGCATAACCACCTTCGACGGTTTTAAAACGGGTATAACTTGCTCCGGCCCGATATGAAATAGGAGTACCACCATATTTTAATATGATATCTTTAACGACATTAGAACATTTAATGTCATATAAAACACTTTTGTTATCATTATTTAACGCAATATCTTTAGCAAATAAAGCAAGTATTTTATCAGCACTAATAAAATTTCCTAAATGATCAACTGCTCCTAAGCGGTCACCATCTCCATCATAGCCAACGCCTAAATCATATCCTAACTCGATAACACGTTTTTTTAATTGTTCGGTATTATTTTCTACACATGGATCAGGATGATGATTAGGGAAGGTTGGAGCAATATCGGTAAATAAATAATCTGCTTCTATATTAGGAAAATTACTAATAATATTTTTAATAAATAATCCCGTTGTGGCGTTAGCACAATCAAATACTACTTTGATTTTTTTAGAACCCATATTAGTAGCGTTTTTTAATAACTTAATGTAATCATCTAAGGGCTCATAATTTGCAATTTTACCAGTACCATCTAAAAATTTTCCATTAATAACATAATCTCTAAAATCTGATATCATTTTACCTCGAGCATTGCTTAAACGATCAAAAGCTATCTTAAATCCATTATCATCTTTAGGATTGTGACTAGCTGTTACCATAACACCAATATATTTTTTAGTTTTTTGACAAGCATAATAATACATTGGAGTAGTACAAATACCTAAATTAATTACATTTGTACCACTATTAATAATTCCTTTTATTAAGTGTTTAGTAAGTTCATCACTAGAATATCTAATATCACGTCCCACAACACATGTATCAATATTTAACTTTTCTCTAATGTATGAACCGTAACCTTTACCAATTAAATAAGCTATATCCATATTAATGTCAGTAGGGTATACACCTCGAATATCGTATTCACGAAAAATGTTTTTATTAATTTCCATATTATCACCTATTATTATTATAATATGATTGAAATAAAAATAACTCAAAATCATAAAAATTGATGACAATCAATTGACAAATGCCATTTATTTAACTATAATTCATTTATAAACAAATGAAGAAGCCGTAAGTATACAATATCTTTATAGAGAACTAGTAATTTGGTGGAAGCTAGGAAAGTAAAAATACTTAAGATCACTTCCGATGTGTATTTTTGAATTTAGTAGAAAATAACGTTTACTCGCGTTAAGAGGTTAAGTGTATGAATTACATTCATAAAATAAGGTGGTACCGCGTATAATACGTCCTTATGTTATGGATGTTTTTTTTGGAGGAAAATATGAAAGATTTCAAAAGTTTAAACAAGGATACAGTAGATAATAATGAATTAGCAGTATTAAAGTATTGGCAAGATAATAATATTTTTCAGAAATCAATTGATCAATATGATAAATGTTTTGTTCATTTTGATGGACCAGCTACCGCTAATGGTAATCCTGGATTACATCACTGTGTATCCAAATTCTTAAAAGATGCTATTTGTCGTTATCAAACGATGAAAGGACAAAAAGTAATACGTAAAATAGGTTGGGATACGCATGGTTTACCAGTAGAATTACAAGCCGAAAAAGAATTAGGTTTTAATGGTAAGAAGGATATTGAAAAATATGGTATTGAAGCATTTAATAAGAAATGCCGTAATGTTGTTTGGGAGAATGAAGAAGCCTTTACAAATTTAACTAATCGTTTAGGTCAATTTGCTGATATAAAAAATCCCTATGTTACATATGATAATAATTTTATTGAAACTGAATGGTATATATTAAAAAAATTCTTTGATGAAAAATTATTTTATGAAGGAGTAAAAATTACCCCTTATTGCCCTAGATGTGGTACTGCACTAGCTAGTCATGAAGTTGCTCAAGGTTATGAAGATGTAAATGCTAATACAGTTATTGTCCCAATGAAGAAAAAAGATGAAGATGTTTACTTTTTAGTTTGGACAACAACCCCTTGGACATTAATAGCCAATGTTGCTTTATGTGTTAATCCGGATGAATACTATTGTCGTGTTAAGAGTGGCGAATATACTTTTATTATTGCTGAAGCATTAATGAATAAAGTATTAGGTGATGAAGTAACAGTTATTAGTCGTTTCTTAGGACGTGAATTAGAAAATATTGAATATGAACAATTATTACCTTTTTTAAGCGTTGATAAAAAAGGCTTCTTCATAACTTGCGATAATTATGTAACGATGGAAGATGGTACTGGTATTGTTCATATTGCTCCTGCTTTTGGTGAAGATGATAATCGAGTTGGTAAAAAATATAATTTACCATACTTAAATCCCGTAGGTGAAGATGGTAAATATAATGTTGGTCCATGGGAAGGGATGTTTGTCTTTCAAGCTGATGATACGATTATTACTTATTTAAAAGAAAATGATAAATTATTTAAAAAGATAAAAATGGTTCATAGTTATCCTCATTGTTGGCGTTGTCATACTCCATTATTATATTATTCTAGACCTAGTTACTACTTAGAAGTTACTAAATTAAAAGACCAAATTGTTGCTGCTAATAAAACGGTTAATTGGTATCCAGATTATGTTGGTGAAAAACGTTTTGGTAATTGGTTAGAAAACTTAAATGATTGGGCTATTTCCCGAACTCGTTACTGGGGAACACCACTACCATTATGGAAGTGTTCTTGCGGCCATACTGAGATGATTGGATCACGTGATGAATTAGTTAAAAGAGCAGTTGAAAAAATTGATGAAACTATTGATTTACATCGTCCATACGTTGATGATGTTCATATTATTTGTCCAGAATGTAATAAAGTTATGTCTCGTACACCAGAGGTAATTGATTGTTGGTTTGATTCAGGTTCAATGCCATTTAGTCAATATCATTATCCATTTGAAAACAAAGAATTGTTTGAATCTCAATTTCCAGCAGACTTTATCTCAGAAGGAATTGATCAAACAAGAGGATGGTTTTATAGTTTACTTGCTATTAGTACATTCTTAATGGATAAGTCTCCTTATAAAAATGTACTTGTAAATGATTTATTGCTAGACAAAAACGGTCAAAAGATGAGTAAAAGTAGAGGTAATGGAGTTAATCCGTTTGATTTATTCAAAGAGTATGGAGCAGATGCAGTAAGATGGTACTTGCTTTATGTATCTCCTGTTTGG
>CAYPXM010000052.1:4173-4461 GCA_964415015.1 uncultured Muribaculaceae bacterium
TATCTAAGTTCTTTAATACTTTAAAAAACACATATACATTTTTTGAACTATATGCTAATACAGATAATATTGACCCACGAGAATATAAAATAGAATACAAGGATTTAGAATTAATTGATAAATGGTTATTATCAAAATATAATAATTTAGTAAAAAATGTTACTGAATCATTTGAAAGTTATGATTTAAATAAAGTAACTCATCAAATTCAAGATTTTGTCTGTGAAGATATGTCAAATTGGTATATAAGACGTAATAGAAGAAGATTTTGGGCAAGTGAGTTAGATA
>CAYPXM010000053.1:0-372 GCA_964415015.1 uncultured Muribaculaceae bacterium
TACTGATGTTGGTCATTTGACCAGTGATGCCGATACGGGATTAGATAAAATGCAAGTGGCAGTTTTAAGAGAACATAAAAGCGTTCTAGAAATTGCTAAATATTATACTGATACTTTCTTTAGTGATATGGCAAAATTAAATAATAAAATGCCAGATATTGTAAGCCCAGCAACTGATAATATTGAAATGTATATTGAAATTATTAAAAAATTATTAGATACTGGTTATGCTTATGAATCAAATGGTAATATTTATTTTGATACTAAAAAAAGTCCTAATTACTATGAGTTATCAGGTCGAAATAAAGAGGATTTATTAGTTGGTGTTCGGGATGATGTAAATTTTGATGCCGCTAAAAAAAATCCAGCCGA
>CAYPXM010000053.1:382-4376 GCA_964415015.1 uncultured Muribaculaceae bacterium
TGTATTATGGTTTACTAAATCAAAATTTGATAATCAAGAATTGAAATGGGAATCACCATTTGGAGTTGGTTATCCTGGCTGGCACATTGAATGTTCTGGTATTGCAATAAAATATTTAGGGGAGTATTTAGATATTCATTGTGGAGCAGTTGATAGCATATTTCCTCATCATACTAATGAAATTGCCCAAAGTGAAAGTTATTTAAATCATAAATGGTGTAATTATTGGGTTCATATGGAATTTTTAAATGATGAAAGTGGTAAAATGAGTAAATCAAAAGGGGAATTTTTAACCGTATCACTTCTGACTGAAAAAGGATATAATCCCTTAGCATATCGATTAATGTGTTTAGGTGTACCTTACCGAAAAATATTGCGTTTTTCATATGATGTGATGGATAATTGTCAAAATCAATATGATAAATTAAAGGTTCGAATAAGTAATTTACAATCAGTTCAAATGACTGAAAATGAATTAACAAAGGCATATCAAAAACGATTTATTAATGCCATAAAAGATGATTTAAATACCGCTCAAATGTTAACTATTTTGTATGATGCTTTAAAAGATAATATTTTAAGTGATAGTAATAAGTTATTTTTAGTTAATGATTTTGATCAAGTCTTAAGTTTAGATTTACTTAAAAATGATTATATTAATAGTACAATTGATCAAGTATATATTAATGAAATGATTAAAAAACGTGACATTGCTAAACTAAATAAAGATTATTTATTAGCTGATCAAATTAGAGAAGAATTATTACAAAAGAAAATTAAATTAATCGATAATCGTGAAGGTACTACTTATGTGGTTCTATAGGAGGAATTAGGATGTGGATATTACAAATATTATTATTAATATTGATGTTAGGGATTATTATTTTAATCCATGAATGTGGTCATTTCTTATTTGCTAAGTTATTTCATGTTCATATATATCAATTTTCAATTGGTATGGGCCCAGTAATCTGGACTCATAAAGGTAAAGATAAGGTAGACTATAATCTTCGCGCTTTTCCAATCGGTGGTTTTGTTCAGATGGCTGGCGAAGTTTATGAAGATGATCAAAATATTGATAAATCAAAGTTTATGTGCAATAAGCCATGGCTTCAACGATTACTTATATTAGTAGCCGGAGTAACATTTAACTTTATATTAGCGATTATTATTTTATTTTGTTTAGCGTTATTTAACGGTTCTAGCGTTGCTAAACCAATTGTAAGTGAAGTCTTAGATGGTTATCCAATTAAAGAAGCCGGAATCGTGGTAGGAGATAAAATAACTTATATAAATGGTTATAAAATTACTAATTGGGATAAAGCTCAAATTGTCTTAGTAATGAAAAGTAAAGATGATATTTATGAATTTACTATTGAACATGAAAATGGTGAAGTAGAAGATTATAACATTACTCCTAAAACAGAAAAAGATGAAGATGGAAATGAAGTAAAAAAATTTGGAGTAGCAGTAGAAGCAAAAGAAAATAAAGGACTCTTTAATGCAATTAAATATAGTTTTGAAAAATTTGGGACTATTATTAGTTCCATGGCATTAACGATATGGGGCTTATTATCTGGCAAAATAGCATTAGGAGCTTTATCTGGTCCAGTTGGAATGTATGAAGTAGTAGGCCAATCACTACAATTAGGTTTTGTAAATATTATTTACTTAGTAGCATTCTTAAGTATTAATGTTGGATTTATTAATATTTTACCTTTCCCAGCTTTTGATGGTGGTCATGTATTATTTATGATTATTGAAAAAATTAAAGGTAGTCCAGTAAATCAAAAAATCGAAAATATGGTTCATACCATTGGTTTTATCTTGATATTACTCTTAATGCTTTATATAACCATTATGGATGTAATAAAATTATTTTAAGTGTTAGTTTGAACTTTTTATAAAAAACTATTTACATTTCACGTATTAAAAAGTATAATTTAATTAGAATATTAGTAGGTGATAGTAATGAACAGTAATAAAGTTATTCTAAAATATTGTAAGAACTTTCATAAAATAGTAAATTTTGAATATTATGAAGATGATTTTATCTCTGCTAAGCTTATTAGTGTATATGAAGATTATATATTTAAAGTTAATCCAAGTGATAATGCTGAAATTAAAAAGGCAATGGAACTTGATTATGTAATAAGTAAATATATTGATGATTATTTATTTAGAAAAAATATGAAGAATCGTTTACTTGAGGTTAAAATAAAAAAATCATGTGATAATATTCTAAAAGCTATAGTAGATAATATTATTCATATATTTGTTAAATATCAAGAAGAAACTACTCGTAAAATATATATATCTAGATGGATATAATAGCTGTCAAAAAGTATTAAAATAATAATTTTAATACTTTTTTATATTGCATAGTTAACTTTTTGCAATTATAATTAAAGTATAATAGAAGAAAATAGGTAATAGGATGAAAAAAAGATTAATATTTATTGTAAGTGCATTATTATTAGTATTAATTGCAGTTAGTTCCAGCTATGCATATTTTAATGTGCTAATTAATGATGAAGATACCGATGTTGCAATAGAAGCCGGAAGACTAGAAACCCTATTTACTGATGGTCCAGAAATAATCGCAAATGATCTTTTACCAGGAGCAACAATCATAAAAACATTCAGTGTTGAAAATACTGGTACATTAAGTGCTAATTATGCTTTAGAATTAATTGATGTAATAAATGAATTAAATATGAAATCTGATTTAGTGTTTTCATTAACTTCAAGTAATGGTGGAGCAACATTAACAGAAACGGAATTTCCAAGTGATGTTTATTTAATTAATCAAAGTATTTCTATTGCACCAGATACGACTCATAATTATACTTTAACCATTAGATATATTAATCAAGAAACAAATCAATCATTAGATATGAATAAATTAGTTACTGGTACTATTCATGTAATCGAAGAAGTTGATGAATTTACCATCAATGGAATCGCATCAATTAATGGTGAACTTTTAACAGAAGGTTATGTTGAAGTACATAGTGATGTAATTAAAGTACCAATAAATAGTAATGGAACATTTAGTATTCCAAACGTACCAGCAGGAAGACATGAAATAATATTTAAAGATGCTGAGGATGAACCAATATATACTGATAACTTTACAATTAGATCAGGTGAAAATATAACAATAAGTAACAATAATGTTATTGCAAAAACGGATGAACCAATTAATTTAAATTTCAAATTAAGTGATATAAGTACACAAATAACTACAGACTTTACTACTTATAATGTTACAATCGCAGAATACTATGAAAATGAATTAATTAATTCAAATGTTGAAGTAGTATATAAAAATACTAATCTTCATGTTGCAAAGAACAGCGATTATGATTTAGTAAGTATAAGTTGTACAAATGACCAACAAGTTACTCATAGTACCGATATATTAATATCAAATTTAACAAATAATACTGTATGTACAATTAATTATGAAGCAAATTATTATACTTTAAAATCAACTACATCCAATGATACTACTGCTTTTAGAGCTAATCAATATAAACAAAAAATTAAAACCGTAACCTTTAGTGATACTATAAACATACCTAATAATGCAGTAGCAACATGGGATATAAGTGTTGAACAAACTGGTGGTATTATGGCATACGTAATACAGAGTAATGGAAAGTATGATTTATACATATCAAGTAATAAACAAATAAGAGCTAATGAAGATATGTCTTACTGGTTTTATGATATTGGAAATGTAGATTCTATTCAAAATCTCGATTTAGTAGATACTTCACTTGTTACCAATATGTCATGTATGTTTTGTTCTACAGGATATGAAAGTACAGTATTTACGCTTGATTTAGGAGATAATTTTGATACTAGTAATGTAACGAACATGTCAACTATGTTTAGTTTAACAGGAAGGGCAAGTTCAATATTCACTCTTGATTTAGGAGATAAGTTTGATACCAGTAAAGTAACTGATATGTCTGGCATGTTTAAT
>CAYPXM010000054.1:0-4175 GCA_964415015.1 uncultured Muribaculaceae bacterium
AAAGATTTAATGTTTTATAAGTATTTTTATTAAGTGAGTTATATTCACTTCCAAAAAAGGCATTACTGTTACCGGTTGCAATAATAATTTTATTAGCTTGATAATATTTTTTAATTTCTTCTTGATATTTTATTAAGTCATTTAATACTAAAATCAAATTATCTTCACTACCTGAACCAAGATATATTATGTCGTAAGTATTAAAATCAATTTTATCGCCAATAGTTTTATAATAAATTGAACATTCACAATGTTGATTTTCAATGGCTTTTTTTAACGCAAGAATATTTCCTGATTCACCATATAAATTGAGAATATCGTAATATAAATGACATATTTTAATCATGTAAATCCTCCTTTAAAATGGCTTTTATGTTAGCAGTCATATCAAAGCAAACCATTGTATATACTGGTAAATTTAATTTTTTTATGACCGTACTTAGTTCATTTAAATCCTTAATAATCATAAGCTTTTCTTCTGGTATATTAGCATAATTTAACCGATTTTTAATATCATAGCCAAAGCGTCCAATAATAATTATTTTATTAATATATTGATTATTTAATAATTCAAATTCAACATCATATAACCATGATAAATCATTATATAAATACCGTCTTGAAACATTGTCAAATCCTAATATAACAACTTTTTCTTTTTTAATACTATTTATATATTTTAATGATTGGTAGTAACTAAGAGCATTTTCATTTTTACTTTCTAACATCATAAATAATTGATTATTATATTTATATATATTACCTCGTTTAGCTTTTAATGATTTATCATTTAAACTTTTAGTAATTAATTTAGTATTAATACCAATTGTTTTTAATAAACTAATTGCTGCTGTAGTAGCATATACATTATACAAGGCATCTTTAGTTAAATGGATTTCTTCATTTAATAGATTAAATTTACTTTGAGATAAATCGATATTAGTTGCCATATAATCTAGGGGGTCTCGTAAAAAATCATTATTAGGACAATAATAGTTTCCCATTTGGCCATAATGATAATAATGATATTTTAATTTTGTATGACACACTGGGCAATAAGTTTGGTCAAGATTATTGATTACTACTTTTTTATAACTATCTTTAGTTTTATCTAGTCCATAAGTAATTACCTTACCATCAAATTTAAGACTATTACTTTTTAAAATAGGGTCATCACCATTAATAATTAAAGTCGTATAAGAACTAATACTATTAAAGATATAATTACTGATATAATTAGGATGTTGATTTCTAGCTGGTTGATCTCGGGTAACATTAGTTATGACTAAATGCGTTAAAACATCTTTAGGAAAAGCCATATGAATATGTCGTTCATCAATTTCTAATAATAAAATATCTGCTTTTAATTTGCCAAATATATTACAATTATTAAGGATTAATGTTGCTAGGGCGCGTACTCCATTACTACCACTATCATTAAAAACAATTTTTTTATTTGTCTTTTTTAACACATTATAGATAAGATTCGAAGTAGTTCCTTTACCGCTAGAACCAGTTACACCAATTACTAAAGAAGGATATTTAATTTTAGTAAGTATTTTACGATTAAGATTAAACGTAATACTACCCGGATATACACTGCCATTTTTTTTAAATATATGACACATAAAACTTAAAAATTTGTTCAAACTAATTAAGAAAGCTCGATACATTTTAATCACCAAAAATATTATATCATTAAAAAATATATTTTGATATATTTTGTCGAAAGGGTTTATTAAAAATGGTTATTTTGTTAAATTAAAGTAGGTGATAATAGTGGAAATATATTATAAAAAAGATACTTTGTATGTAGATATTGATGAATTGATAAATAACCAGTTTATGACTGGTTTAAAGAGTAAAGTTTTTAGTATATTGAATAATTATGATATTGATAATATTGTCTTAAATATTATTAATGATAATCATAAAAATCAGTTGTTTGATAGTTTTATAAGTGAATATGAAGAAAATTTTCAAGGCCGTATAATAATTAAGTAAAGTAGACAGATTACTAATTGACAAAGATGACTTTTCATATTAAAATGATAATAGAAAGTAGAGGAATTTAAATGGAGTCAAAGAAAAAAACAGTGTTAACAACGGTTATAGCACTATTATTAATTCTTATTGCAGTTGCTGGATCTTATGCATATTATATGGTAGCAATTAATAATGATGATGCCGTAAGTGTTAATATTACAGCAAAGGATTTAGGAATCACGTATTCTGATGGAGCTGAAATAGTTAGAGAAGGAATTTTACCTGGAACTACAATTGTAAAAACTGTTACTGTTACTAATACTAGTACAGCAGCTATCACATTTGATTTACAATTAATTGATGTATTAAATGAACTTGATAATCAAGACGAATTAAAATTACATTATGAAATTGAAGCAACTTCAACTGTATCACCAGATGTAAATTATCCTAGTGCTACTACAACTATTATTAATGATTATGAATTAGCTGTTGATGAAGCTGTTACTGTTAAAGTTTATGTTGAATATTTAAATACTAATAGTAGTCAAAATATTGATATGGATAAAACTATTACTGGTACTTTAAACATTACTGATGTTAAAGAAGCTTAATTTTTAAAATCTGGAAAGACACTGTCAAGTGTTCTTTTTTTTGTTAACAATAATTTTAATTAGTGGTATTATAATGTAGAGGTAGTATATAATGAAAAAAGAAAGAATTATTGTAATTATTATTTTATTAATTGTCGTAAGTATTATTGCTTATACCAGCTATGCATATTACACTATTGATGCTAATCTTGGAGATAGCAATGCTACTATTAGTACCAAAGAATTAGAAGTAGAATTTAGTGATGATAATGTAATTGATGTTTCAGGTATCTTACCAGGGGCAACAATCATTAAACAGTTTAGTGTTTCAAATACTGGAACAGATTCTGTTAGTTATGGTCTTGCTTTTTATGATGTTATCAATAATTTAGAAAATAAAAATGATTTAGTATATACTTTATCGAGTACAAATAATGGTGGAGTAGTGAGTAGTAGCACTTTATTTCCAACTCAAGATGGTTTTTTAATTAATAATATAAATATCGATGATGGTGTAACGCAAGAGTATACATTAACTATAAGTTATTTAAATCAAAGTTATGATCAATCAATAGATATGAATAAATTAGCAACCGCAACGATAAAGTTAGTTGATGTTAACACTAGTTTTATTGAAGTAATTTGTAAAAAAGCAACTAACTTACATACTGAAACTTGTAATAATACCGGATGTACAAATGCCGGATATACTAATGGTTCAACAATAACTTATGGAAGTATTGCAAATGGAAGTAATTTAACTACTGGTAATGCCTTAGATTGTGATGTAAATGATGATGGGACATATGATAGTGATACTGAACGTTTTTACTATGTAAATACTAATAATGGGGTAGCTAACTTAATATATTCTAATAACTTAGTATTAGGAGAAATAGATAATGTTAGCGAAGGGCGTTTTTATGATTATACATCAAATGATAGTGACCCACAATTTTGGACTAATGGACCGGTTTATCCCCGACAAGATTTACCAACGACTGAACAATGGCCAAATGTGAGTTTAACAAGCACTAATCGAACAATATATTCATATAGTAATATTGGCACTCAAGATTATGGGGAAATTAGTGTAAATTTTTCATATGAAGGTTATAGTGCGCGACTACTTGCTATTAATGACATATATAACATTACAAACCTTACTAGTCATTCTTTCTTTTTTGAAAACACGGTTTATGCTCAAGCTGGTGTAAATAATGGTTATTGGTTAGAAGATGAACTGAAAGTTTATTCAAATCGAGCATGGCATACATATGGTGGGACACCAAGTTTTGTTAATAGAGGCCATGCTTATAATATTATAAAAGAAGATCGTGTCCAAAAATATGGCACACGACCAGTAATTGAAGTGCCAGTGATAAATATTGCATTAAATTAACATAAAATAATAAAATTATAGTAATAATGCTTGTTATTACTATTTTTTTTTGTTAAAATATATTTGGCTTAAAAAAGCAAATAAACATGTTTATGGAGTTATTTAATCGAGTGCCGAAGAGGTGATTAAAAACGAAGAAGTAAGCAGATGAGTTAACGAAGGAGGGATTTTTTATGGCCGTAGTTTCTATGAGT
>CAYPXM010000055.1:0-3827 GCA_964415015.1 uncultured Muribaculaceae bacterium
AGGCCACATATACCAACAATAGTATAAATAATTCTTTCAATTGCCGCCATTTCACCAAAAAGAGCCGCCACTAGATTAAAATCCAAGATTCCAATTAAACCCCAGTTTATCGCTCCAATAATAGTAAATGCCAAACATATTTTATGTAATGTTTCCATTTTAACCTCTTTTCTTACTATTATTGTTACCAATAAATAAAATAATATACAATTAATTTGTATTTTTTATAACATAAAAAGAGTAACAATAAAATATAGTTAAATAGAAAAGGAATGTGGTGAAATGAAAAAGATATTACTATTATGTAGTCTATTATTATTAATTACTGGTTGTGGTAAATCGAGTGATGAAAAAATCCTTAAAACTTTTACCAAGAAGATTAATAATAGTGATGCTTATACGCTTAAGGGTTCAATGGAAATATTTAACGATGAAGATACCTATACTTATGCATTAGCAGTCTATTATAAAAAACCTGATTTATATAAAGTGGTATTAATTAATCAAAATAATAATCATGAACAAGTAATTTTAAAAAATACTGAAGGAGTTTATGTGGTTACACCATCACTAAATAAAAGCTTTAAATTTCAAAGTGAATGGCCAAGTAATAGTTCTCAAGCATATTTACTTCAATCTTTAGTAAAAGACTTAGATCGAGGGGATGTAACAACAAGACAAGATGGTGATGATTATATTGTAACATCTTCAGTTGATTATCCTAATAATGATGAGTTAAAAACGGAAGAAATATATATAAATAAAGATGGAATAGCAAGCAAGGTAACAGTATTAAATGCGGAAGGTCAAACAAAGATAAAAGTAATATTTAAAGATGTTGATTTAAAGGCAAAAATAGATGAGGATGAATTTAAGTTGTCCAGTATTATTGATGAAGATTGTTGTAGTACAAATGAAAGTGGAAAAATGGAAGATATTATTTATCCTTTATATATTCCAAGTAATACCTATTTAAGTTTAAAAGAAACAATTGATACTGATACTGGTAATCGTAATATATTAACCTTTAATGGGGATAAGAATTTTACTTTAATCGAAGAAAAAGCTGTTGCTAAAAATGAGTTAGAGATTATTCCAGTATATGGTGAGCCATTGTTTATTAATGATTCAATAGGTGCTATTAGTGCAAACTCGCTTTATTGGCATAGTGATAATATTGACTATTATTTGACGGGTAAAGATTTATCTAATTATGACTTGCTTACGATTGCAAATTCAGTCGGAAATACCATTTCAGTTGGAAAGTAATATTGCTTTCCTTTTGTTTTTTTTGTATAATATGTTTAGGTGATTTGAGATGGCAAAATATAATTTATCAGAAGAACAAAAAGAAATAGTAAAATTAGTAAAAATATTATTAATTGTTTTAGTAATATTATCATTAGTATATTTAGGTAGTCGAGCATTTATATCAAAAGATTTATTTAATAAAGATAAAGATGACAGCGTAAGTAGTGAAACAACTACCCCGGAAGTGAATTTTGATTATACTAAAACTATCATCGGAACTATGTTTAATCGTCCTTATAAAGAGTATTATGTAATGATATATAATAGTAATAATGAAAAATATACTGATTATATAAGTTTATTAACAAAATATAAGGGTACTACAAAATTGTATGTAGTAGATTTAAATGAAGCTTTTAATAAAAAGTATCAAAGTGAAGAATCTAATCCTTTGGCCACTTCAATAAGTGAATTAAAATTAAGTGATTTTACTTTAGTAAAGATTAAAAATAAAAAAATAGCGAAATATTTAGAAACAAAAGAAGCTATGACAAGTGAATTAGGAATAAAATAATAAAGGGATGAAAAACATGGATAAAAGAGCTTTTAAACTATCAGAAGTAATTGTCATAATTGTGGTTGTAGCCCTTTTATCAGCAGTTGTTACTGGATTTGTTACTTTTCATTCTATCAGTCGGGTAGAAGGTACTAATTACGTTGATTTAACAAATGACAGTGATTTAAAAGAATTTTTAGAAGTATATGCTGATTTAATTACTGATTATTATGAAGAAGTAGATCGAAAAGAATTAATTGATTCAGCCATAAATGGAATGATGTCTTCTTTAGGAGAATCATATACAACTCATTTATCAGGGAGTGACTCAACTGATCTTTTAAATACTTTATCTGGTGAGTATGAAGGAATTGGAGTACAAATAAATCCGGATAAAACAATTCATAGTGTTTTTAAAGATTCTCCAGCGGAAAAGGCGGGTTTATTAAGTAACGATCTTATTATTAAAATTAATAACGAAAGTGTTGAAAGTAATACTGCAAGTGACATTGCTACCCTTATAAAAACTAGTAAAGAAGATACTGTAACGGTAACAGTTATGCGGGGAGAAGAAGAATTAAATTTTGAAGTTAAGCGAAGCAAATTAGAAATGCCTTCGGTAGCCAGTGAGATAATTGAGAAAACAAAAATTGGATATATGAGTATTTCGACTTTTTCTAATACTACTGCCCATCAGTTTAGTACTCAATTAAACGATTTAGAGGAAAAGAAAATTAATTCTTTAATTATTGACTTACGTGGAAATAGTGGTGGTTATTTATTAAGCGCTAAGCAAATAGCGTCCTTCTTTATAGCCCCTGGTAAAGTAATTTATTCATTAGAAGATAAAGAAGGAAAAGTTGATTATAAAGATGAATCAGCGGAAGAAAAAAAGATTAAAGTAATAGTATTAATAGATAGTGCATCGGCATCAGCATCGGAAATCCTTGCGGCCGCCTTAAAAGAAAGTTATGGAGCTACTTTGGTTGGAAAAACAACTTATGGAAAAGGTAAAGTGCAACAGACAAAAGAGCTTAGTGATGGGTCGCTAGTAAAATATACCAGTGCAAAGTGGTTAACTCCAAATGGAACTTGTGTTGATAAAGTGGGAATTAAACCAGATTATGAAGTTGAATTAACAATTAAAAATGATGTATTAGTCGATACGCAATTAAACAAAGCAATTGAATTGTTAAAATAGGATATGTCAAGATATATCCTTTTTCTTTGTCTTTTTTTTAATTTCACGATATAATATAGGAGAAAGACGGGATCGTATGAACAATTATAAAGTTGGTGATAAACTAACGATCCACTGTTATAAACATGATGGGACGATTCATAGAACATGTGATGAAGCCACTATATTAGAAATAACAGATGAAATGTTAGTCGTAGCAAACAACAAAGCACGAATTACGGAGAGTGATGGCCGCTCCTATAAAACAAAAGAGCCAGCAATAATAATATTTTATAGTAATCGATGGTTCAATATTATGGGACAGTTAAAGACTCATGGATTGTTTTATTACTGTAATGTTGCTTCTCCTTATATAATAGATAATGGAATTATTAAATATATTGATTATGATTTAGATTTACGCGTATTTCCTGATGGAGGATTTCGGGTTCTAGATCGTAATGAATATAATTATCATAAGAAAGTAATGGCTTATTCTGATGAAATAGATATTATTGTTAAAGAGGCATTGACTGAGTTAATTACAATGAAAAAAGCAAATGGAGGCCCATTTGAAAAGGGATTAATTGAGAAATACTACAATATTTACAAGGGAATGTAAAAAATGTCAAAAAATTGATATTTTTTTCTTGTCTTAACATATAATATAGTGTATAGTATATTTCAGATGTACAAAAAAATACATCAAAAAAACTATTATATATCAAGGAAAAAGCATTATTGACACTAAAAAAAACAATTTGTCGAAAAAAAAATGAAAATTGTAAAAAAAGTGTTGACATTGCATTTTAGATTTGATATATTACTAGTGCGTCAACA
>CAYPXM010000056.1:0-3441 GCA_964415015.1 uncultured Muribaculaceae bacterium
AAATTACCCTATCTCCTAATATTTCTTCTTTATTTTTAGTAACAACTCCTAAAACAAAATCTAGTATTAGGGATATTCCTATACCTAAAGTATTATTAAATGATTTAAAGGAACTTTACAAAGTTTCTGAAAAACATTATAAATTTAATAATAAGTGGTATGTATTTGGAGATACTGATCCAATAACTAATGGTAAATTAAGATATAGAAAAAACAGAAATTGTAAATTAGCTGGTGTTAAACAAATTAGAATTCACGATTTTAGACATAGTTGTGCATCATTACTAATCAATAGTAATGCTAGTATAAATGTAGTTGCAAAATATTTAGGACATACAAAAATAGATGAGACATTAAATACTTATTCCCATCTATTTAAAAACAAAATGAACGAAATTATTGATATAATCGACAAACTAAATTAAAATGGGTACCTATTTGGGTACCTAATACATATATAAAATGGCATTTAGCCCTTATAAACAAAGTATCCCGCCATTTCTGACGGGATTTCAGGGGGTTTTGGTTGAACACTCTCACATTGTTAAAATCGTAAGAGCCTTCAAGCATGATGTTCATCATGCTATCTTAATATTATATTAATTTTAATCTTTTGTCAATTGTATTTTACTTAATTTATCATAATATATCGCCTCAGAAGTGATGATATAAGGATACACATAAATAAAGGCGATACCAAAGGTAATTATTCCTAAGAATATCCATCCAATAAAACTTAATATAAACCAAAATAAATTAGCTTTATAACCTTTCATCATCACTCTACTTTGTTTTAAACAATTAAATGAACTCTTTGTATTATCATCAACAAAAATATAAAATGACATACTGTACATTAGTGCAAAAATAATACCAAAAACAATTAATAGTGAACCTACTCCAACTAAAAATGTCATGATAACTGAAATAACTAATATTGGCCCTAATTTATTAAAATATGAAAATAATGATTTTATCGTAAAATCTTGATGTCGAACCATTCTTAATACATATTCATATATGCCAATTGTTATTGGCATTAATAATAAAGAACATACGGCTGATAAACCAAATTCTAAATATGAACCTTTTTCAGCAATTAATCCAATCATCATAACAAACGGAATGCTAATTAATATGTTAATAACAAAAGGGATCCATAAATTAATAATGTTTCCTTTTAAAATATCCCTGGCTTCTTTTTTAATTTCTTTTATATTCATATACTCTCTCCTATACTAATTATAATATGATTAATTATTTAAATCCATATTATTTATTATCTTATTGACAATTGGATCATCTAATTTCATTAGTTTTTCACTATCTATCTTGGCTTGTTCTAATATCTTGTAGTCGCGTCTTAAATTAGCTATTTTAAATGTCATATCACCATGTTGCATTGTTCCTAGAATATCTCCTTCACCACGCAGTTTAAAATCCATTTCAGCAATATAAAAACCATCATTACTTTTTTCTAGCACTTCTAAGCGTTCTTTTTTTTCTTTACTAATAATAAAACAATAACTTTGATCATTACCACGACCAACTCTACCCCGTAATTGATGAAGTGTGGCTAGACCAAAACGTTCACCATTATACACCACCATAACGGTTGCTTTTGATACATCTATACCGACTTCTATAACGGTGGTTGAAATAAGAATATTAATATCTCCATTAACAAAAGAGTTAATAATACTATCTTTTTCTTCACTTTTTAATTTACCATGCATTAGCCCAATAGTTGCATTTGGAAAAGCTTTTTGATATTTATCCTTTAGTAAAAAGACATCATTAATTTCTTCATCTTCATTATTAAAAATACTTGGTGCCACTACATATATTTGATGATTACTTAGTAGTTCTTTATTAATAACAGTTAAGACATTTTTAATATTTGCTTCATCTAAGATCGTAGTAATAACCTCTTTTTTATTACCTGGTTTCGTTTTAATAATACTTGTTAACATATCACCATAAATAGTTAAGGCATAGGTTCGTGGTATTGGGGTAGCAGAAAGATATAAGACATCTGGTTTTATACCTTTATTATTAAAATTACTACGTTGATTAACACCAAAACGATGTTGTTCATCAGTAATTACTAAACTTAAATTATTAAAAATAATGGCATCATTTAATATAGCATGTGTTCCAATAACGATATCAATTTTATTATTTTTTAAATCATTAATAATTTTTTTCTTCTTGTCATTTGTTATTTTAGAAGTAAATAATGCAACATTTATATTAGCTGGTAATAACTTTAATATATTATTATAATGCTGTGTAGCAAGGATTTCCGTTGGAACCATTAAAGCACTTTGATATCCAGCTAAATAATTTATATACATAGCAATAAATGCAACAATGGTTTTTCCTGATCCAACATCACCTAATAATAAACGATTCATTCTTTTTGGACTTGTTAAATCTTCATATATTTCATTTATTGCTTCTAATTGATCTGCAGTTAAATGAAAAGGTAGTGTATCAATAAAATTTAATATATCACTTTTTTTTACTACTCTTTTAATTCCATTATCGACATTATTAATTGTTCTCATATAATTTACTTTGGTAATGAATACAAATAATTCTTCATATATAAGTCTTACTTTAGCTTGTTTAATATCATCCGCAGTAATTGGTTTATGGATTTTTTTTAATGCTAATGGTTTACTAATAAATTGATAAGCTTTACTAATTTTTGCAGGAATGTAATCAATTATTTCATCTTCCATTTTTAAGGCCCGATCAATTAATTTAATTATATTAGCTTTTTTTAGGCCATGTACTAAATGATAATATGGTACAATAAGTGAATCTCCAATATTAAATAACTTTATATCATTAGCCACAAATTGATTTATTGCAACGGTATATTTTCCTGTAATAGTTACTACTTTATTCATATCAAGTGAATCTTTCATAAAACGGCGATTAAAAATACTTACATTAATAATCTTTGAATTAGAATCAATAACAAATGATAACCGATTTAAATTTTCTTTATAGTATATTACTTTAGGAATGGAAATAACTTTACCAATGATAGTTATGGTCTGTTCTTCAACGACATTTTTTATATCAATTGGTTTTATTATTTCATAACGATAAGGATAATTAGAAATTAAGTCTTCTATAGTATTTATATTTAATTTATTTAAATATTCGATTGTTTTTGTACCAGCACCTTTTATATCTTTTAACTCCATCATATGCCACTCCTTATAATAATTATATCACTAATAAAAAAATTAAAAAATATTTAAAAAAAGAGTTGACAAATAAAGACTTATCGCTTAGTATAAACACTACCAATTCACTTAAAGGCGAATTGGTGCTAGTATCACACTAGCCAACCCCTTTTTATTCTTTTAGAAGCTGTCTTCAGGGGGCAGCTTCATTTTTTTGTTTAATAAACTTTCTAATTAC
>CAYPXM010000057.1:0-3308 GCA_964415015.1 uncultured Muribaculaceae bacterium
TATCCTTTAGTTGTACTTTTTAATTTATCAAAAAAATCATATACAATTTCTGATAAAGGTATTTCATAATGAATATTGGCTCTTGTTGGATCAATATAATCAAGGGATTTATATATACCTCGTTTATTTTGACATAATTCCATTATTGGTCCAATATACTCACTGGGAACAAAAATATTAGTTTTAATATAGGGTTCTTTAATTTCAGATATATATGCTTTATCCGGCATCTTATTTGGTGAATCAATAGTCATAATTTCACCATTAGTTTTTATTATTTCATATATAACACTAGGACTAGTAGCAATCATTTCAATATTAAACTCACGTTCAATCCGTGAAATAATTATCTCCATATGAAGTAACCCTAAAAAACCAGTTCGAAAACCAAATCCTAAAGCATCTGACGTTTCAGGTTCAAAGGTTAATGCCGCATCATTTAATTTTAATTTTTCTAGGGCTTCTTTTAATGCCACAAATTTATTTGGTTCAACCGGAAATAAACCACTATATACCATTGGCTTCATTGGTTTATAGCCTGGTAGGGGTTCAGTTGCTTTATTATTAACTAAGGTAATCGTATCACCTACTTTAACATTTTCAATATCTTTTATTGAAGCACAAATAAATCCTACTTCACCACTTACTAGTTCATTAGTTAATACTTCTTTTGGGGTATTAACTCCAATTTGAATTATTTCATAAGAATGACCAGTAGACATCATTTTAATTTGATCTTTTACTTTTAACTTACCATCGACTACTCGAATATGTGCAATAACACCACGATAAGGATCAAAATATGAATCAAATATTAATGCTCGCGGTGGCTTTTCATTTTCTATTTTAGGACCCGGAATACGATTAATAATCGCTTTAATTAAATCATCTACTCCTACTCCCGTTTTACCACTACATAAAATAATTTCATCTTCGTTAAACCCTAAAACATCATGTAATTCTTTAGTTACTTTTGGTATATCAGCATTCGGTAAATCAATTTTATTAATAACGGGAATAATGGTTAAATTATTCTCCATTGCTAAATATAAATTAGCCAACGTTTGGGCCTCGATTCCTTGAGCAGCATCAACAACTAAAATAGCCCCTTCACAAGCAGCCAGACTTCTTGATACTTCATAGGAAAAATCGACATGTCCTGGGGTATCAATTAAATGTAATATATAATCTTCATTTTGATATTTATAATGTAATTGAACTGCATTAAGTTTAATTGTAATGCCTCGTTCCCGTTCCAAATCCATACTATCTAAAAGTTGTTCTTTCATATCATGTTTATCGACTCCACCAGTTATTTCGAGAATTCGATCTGCAAGTGTACTCTTTCCATGATCAATATGAGCAATAATAGAAAAGTTCCTTATATTTTGTTGTTGCACTTAAAATCACCTAAGAAAAATTATAACATAACCATAAAAAAAAGTCTTTAAAGACTTTTATTTTTAATCGATTTAAATATTTTTTTCCATAAATCTTTACTTGAATAATTTAGAATACCAACTTTATATATTCTAAGACCATATCTAATTAATATAAAACATAAGGCAAATGAAGTTAATACACTAATTGATAATTCTATTAAATTAGTTTGTCCTAATAAAAATAGAACTGGAGCTATCATTGGTGATAATAATGGAAGACATGATACTATTTTAATAAAGATACTACCATTAAAGACCGAAGCCATTAAAGCAATATAATATCCTACCATTAAAAGGATCATTAATGGCATTTGTAATTGTTGATAATCTTCTACACTGGTAGTCATACTAGCTAGAATACCAGCTATTAAACCATAAGCTACAAAATTAAATAAAAATAACAGTGCAATTAGAATACTGGCTTTACCAAGTAATGCCAGAACTCCAGAATTAACAAACATATCAAATATTTCTTTTATCATATTAGTAAAATCATTTACTGTACTTCCCACATTATTAAGTAAAAACATGCGGATTAATAATCCTAATCCAACATATAGAAGTAATAATATTCCTTGACTAACAACAAATGTTGTTCCAGCCAATATTTTTGATAAAAAATGGGTTTTAGGAGAAACATTAGATATAATTATTTCCATACTTTTAGTAGTTTTTTCATCATTTATTTCTGCTCCTACCATTTGGACTAAAAGAATTACTAAAAAGAAAAAGGGAATAATAAACACAACGATTAATATACTACTTAGATTTTCTTTTGCTACACTATCTTCATCTAAATCTGGATTAGTAGTAATTTGGTTAATACTTATTGGTTCGGTTAGATTCTTTAACTCTTTATCACCAATACCACTACTTGATAACGCTAAATTTGATTTTAAAGTGGTAAGAGAAGTCATAAACAATTGTAATTCTGTGTTATCCATAACATCAAAAGTTGTTATAGATGCTTTAATAATTTCATTTTCATCAGAATTTATTTCTAATACTATATCCTTAGTATCTTCAATTTCTTCTTTTATATCTTTATTAGAAATTGATTTAAAAACATAATTACTTTCTGGAGCCATTGTTTTAGTTAATTCATCAAATATACTTTTAAAAGTAATATTATTATTTACATCATCACTTATTACATATATTTTAGTCTCATTACTAAAATCGCCACCAAAAGTAGTTATTAGTTTATCAATATTAATAACGCCAATAATTAAAACTAATAAAATAAGGTTTACAAATTTAAACCATTTAGTATTGGTTTTCTTTTTAATACTTTGGCCAATTAAAAATTTTAATTTATTTTTCATATGATTCACCTACTATATTAATAAATATTTCATTTAAAGTTGGTTCTTCAACACTAAATTTTGTTATTGATTTACAAGTACTTACATATTTAAATACATCATCAACATAGGTACTATCTTTAATTTTAACAATTACTTCATCTTCAGTTTTGATAACATCAATAACACCATCAATTGCTTTTAAATCTTTCACTAAAACATTTCCGACGATATGAATATTCTTTTTACGATAATCTTTTTTAATATCTTTTAAATTACCCGATAAGACGCTTTTTCCTTTTACTAATATAGTTAATTTCTCACAAAACATTTCAACATGTTCCATCCGATGAGAAGAAAAAATAATCATACAACCTTGTTCTTTTAAGGCTTTAATTTTATTCATAAATAATTCGACATTTATCGGATCTAATCCACTAAATGGTTCATCTAAAATAAGTAATTTTGGATCATTAATGATGGCTGAAATAAATTGAATTTTTTGTTGATTACCTTTACTTAATTCTTTTAATTTACGATTTTTATACTCTAAAACACTAAA
>CAYPXM010000058.1:0-3063 GCA_964415015.1 uncultured Muribaculaceae bacterium
TTTATAGTAGTATGTTGTATGTATTTTTGATGAGGTGAAAATATGCAAAATAATGAAGTAATCATAACCGCTGAAGGTTATTTAGAATTAGAAAATGAGTTAAATTATTTAAAGAATGAAAAACGTCCAGAAGTAATTCAAGCTCTAAAAGAAGCACGAGCATTAGGTGATTTATCTGAAAATGCTGACTATGATGCCGCTCGTGATGAACAAGCTAAAACCGAAGGTCGAATTAAAGAATTAGAATATCAGTTAGAACATTCAAAAATAATTGATAAAACAACTAGTGATTTAGTTTCTTTAGGATCAGTTGTAACAGTATTATATGTTAGTGATAATGAAGAAGAAGAATACCAAGTTGTAGGTTCTTTAGAAGCAGACCCATTTGAAAATAAAATATCAAATGAATCACCAATTGGAGCAGCAATAATTGGTAAAAAAGTTAATGATATAATAAGTGTTGAAAGTCCTAATGGGGCTTATGATATTAAGATTGTAAAAATTGCATAATGTTGCAATTTTTTATGATATAATGATTTATGGAGGAAAAAAATGAAAAATGTACATGTAATTAATGTAAAACTAAATAAAGAAGAATGGGCTGAATGTTTAGATAAGGCCTTTAAAAAACAAAATAAAGAAGTAAAGATTGATGGTTTTCGTAAAGGAAATGCCCCTAAGGATATGTTTATTAAAAAGTTTGGTTATGAAGTATTATTTAATGATGCTTGTGACAACGCTTTAGAAATGAAATATAGTAAAGCAATTATTGATAGTAAATTAATTCCGGTTGTAGAACCAAGTATTGATATTAAAAAAATAAGTGATACAGAATTTGAATTTGATATTACTATTATTACTAAACCAGAAGTTAAATTAGGTGCTTATACTAATTTAGGAGTAAAAAAAGCAAAAGCTACGGCTAGTGATGCGGAAATTAAAACTGAAATTGATAAGTTATGTGATACTTATGCCGAAATCGTTGTTAAAAATGATGGCTGTGTGGAAAATGGTAATACTGCAGTAATTAACTTTGACGGTTACGTTGATAATGCTCCTTTAGATGGTGGTAAAGGGGAAAACTATCCTTTAGAAATTGGATCTAATACTTTTATTCCCGGATTTGAAGAAGGCTTAGTAGGAATGAAAGTTAATGAAGAAAAGACTTTAGAACTTAAATTTCCAGAAAATTATACGGAAGAATTAAAAAATAAAGAAGTTACTTTTAAAGTTAAAGTAGTAGAAATAAAAGAACGTGTTGTTCCATCATTAGATAAAGATTTTTATAATGATTTAGGAATAGAAGACGTTACTGATAAAGCCTCTTTAGAAAAACATGTAAAAGAAGATATTATTAAAAGAAAAGAAAATGAAATTGATAATACTTATGTTGAAGAGTGTTTAGCTAAAGCATTAAAAAATGCGAAGATTGAATTAAACAAAGAATTAATTAGTGATGAAGTACATCGAATGATGCATCAATTTGAAGAACAACTTAAAATGCAAGGTTTAAATATGGAACAATATTATCAATTTACTGGTAGTAGCCATGAAAAAATGCATGAACAAATGAAAGGCGAAGCAACTAAACGAGTAAGTTATCGTTATTTAATTGATGCTGTCGCTCTTGATGCCAAAATTGAATGTACTGATAAAGAAGTAGAAGAACATTTAGAAAAATTAGCTCATGATTATAATGTTGCTAAAGAAGAAATAATTAAAATGTATGGTGACATGGAAGTAGTTAAATACGATCTTAAAATGTATAAAGCCATTGAATTAATCAAAAAATAATAAGCATTATGCTTATTTTTTTATTTATATTTATTCTTATCTATGATAAAATTTAAATAGAATAGGTGAGTTAGATGCGAAATAAAGGGTTTACCTTAGTTGAATTATTAGGTGTTATCGTGATTATGGCTATCATTATTTTAATGGCCGTTCCAGCATATAACGCTATTCAACGAAATATGTTAAAAAAACAAAATGAACAAATAATTAGTTATATAGAACTACAAGCCGAAAAGTTTATAACCGAAGAAAATATTGTTAGTGCATATAATGAATATGATATTACTGTTGGTACGATTTTACAATATGGTTTCTTAGATAGTGATGAAGATAATAAAAATGTTATTTATAATGCTTATGGAGAAGATATAACTTGTAATATTGTAACTATTAAAACTAAGAATAATAATGCTTTTGCGGAATTTAAAGAAAAAAAAGAATGTGATATTAATACTCAAGTTTATATTGATCAAAATATTAAACTAGAAGCTTATGAAAATAGAAGTGGTAATAAAACATTAATTGGTTATGCTGCTAGTAACGAATCTAATGCAATTGTATTAGATCGAAGATTAAACTGGGTTAATTCAAATATTATTTTGCATTTAACGATACCTGAATCTAGTACTTATAATGTAAATGCCATTAAAAAAATTACTTGGAATACGACAAATGATGTATTTAGTGCTGATGATGGTATATGGTTAGATAATATTACTGGTTTTAGTGAATCTGGTGATTATAAAAATGTCTATTATATTGATAATGTCAATGAAATAATGAATGATACTAAATATCGTGTTTCGGTAGAATTAGAGTATTATGACGAGTTTAATAATATTAAAATTGAACGAATATCTACGTATTTAATCATTAGAATTGATAAACAACCACCACTAGTAACAGCTCATGCTGAAGAATCTTGGGGTCCAAAAGAAAAAACAATTACGATTATTGGTAGTGATAAAGAAGGATCAGGTATTAGTCATTTTTGTGTTAATACCATTAGTACCTATGATGCTGATACTTGTACGCGAGTAGATTTATTAAGTAATAGTTATACTAAGGCAACGATTAAACGTTTTAAAGGGGTATATTATATTTGGGCTACTGATAAAGCAGGAAATGTAAGTACTACTCCAGCATATGTTAATATTGATAATATTGATAATAAAGGACCTACTTGTGTATATTCAGGTGAATCTACTACCTGGGCTAAAACAAGAAGTATTACCGTTAGTTGTGATGATGGTGAAGATGGTAGTGGTT
>CAYPXM010000059.1:0-2820 GCA_964415015.1 uncultured Muribaculaceae bacterium
AAAAGAACTATTAATATCTTTAATAAATAAATTACAAGAATTAAACGAGCCTTTTTTTCTTTTAGGCAATGGCAGTAATATTATTTTAGCTGATGATTATTACCATAAAATATTTATTAAAGTAAATATTAAAGATTTTCAAGTATTAGGAGAAGACAAAATATATTGTGATAGTGGTTTATTAATTCAATCCTTAATTCAATCCCTGTTTAATAATAATTTAGGAGGATTGGAATGGGCAAGTGGTATACCTGGCAGTATAGGTGGTTTAATATATAATAATGCAGGTGCTTATAATGAAGAAATGTCTACTTATATTGATAAGGTATTTATTTATGATATGGGGCAAAAAAAAGAATCAATATTAGATAATAAAGATTGTAAATTTAGTTATCGAGATTCGTTATTTAAAAATAATAAAAATATTTTAATTATCGGTGCTATTATTAAAGTAAAAAAAGTTGATGTTATAGAAAGCAAAGCATTAATAAAAGATCGGTTAAAAAGACGGTTACTTAGTCAACCACTTGATTATCCATCAGCTGGAAGCGTATTTCGAAATCCTGTGGGAGATTATGCAGGTCGCTTAATAGAAGATAGTAATTTGAAAAACACCAATATAAACGATGCTTATATCAGTGATAAACACGCTAATTTTATAATTAATAAGAAAAAAGCAAAAGGTTGTGATATAGTCGCATTAATTGATATCATTAAAAGTACTATTTTACAAAATTATCAAATTGCGTTAAAATTAGAACAAGAAATAATTAAGGATTAGTTTATGGCAAAAAAACAAAAGAAAAAACTTAATATTCGTGGGATAATAATTATTCTTTTGATTATTTATGTAATAATCATGTTGTTTTTATATGTTTTTAGAATGCCAATCAAAAATATTATTGTTACTGGAAATGAAAATGTATTAGAATATACTATTATTAAAGATGCAAAAATAAATGATTATCCAAGTTTATACAAATTTACTAGCAATAAAATGGAAAAAAATATTAAAAAAAATCCTTTAATTAAAAGTGTAGAAATTAAAAAAACATTTTTTGGAAAAGTATCGATTAACGTTATTGAAAATAAAATTCTCTTTTTTAATCGTAATAATAACAAAATAATCTTATCTGGTGGTATAGAAATAGATGAACTAAAAAATCAAGGTATGCCAGTACTTAACAATTATGTTCCTGATAAAGTATATGATAAAATGGTTAAATATTTTGAAATGATAGATACTTCCGTAATAGGAATGATTAGTGAGATCGAATATAGTCCCTTATATTCTGGTGATGTAATTATTGATGATCAACGTTTTATGTTGATGATGAATGACGGCAATACCGTATATGTTAATACAGTTAATATTGAACAATTAAATAGCTATCCATCTTTTTATGCTACGCTAGATAATAATTTAGGAATATTATATTTAGATTCTTCGACTAAAGAAAACTTTTATTTTCAACCATATAAAAATGTGAAAGCAAGTGAATAAGATGAAAGTTAATTATCAAGAATTATTAGATGATATTATAAGCAATAGTAAAACGGTAAAATCAATTTTATTACACAGTTGTTGTGGGCCTTGCTCAAGTTATGTGATAAGTTATTTAAGTCCGTATTTTGATATAACAGTATTATATTATAATCCAAATATTGAACCAATCGAAGAATATAATCTTCGTAAAAAAGAACAAATTAAATTTATTAATAATTATCATAGTCCGAATAAGCTTACATTTATGGATATTGATTATGATAACGTTGCATTTCAAAAAATGGCTAAAGGATTAGAAATGGAAAGAGAAGGCGGTTTACGTTGTCATTCTTGCTTTAGACTGAGACTTGACAAGACTGCAACACTTGCTTTACAAAATAATTTTGATTATTTTGGCACAACATTGACGGTAAGCCCTCATAAAAATAGTCAAATTATTAATGAAATCGGGGTAGAAATAGCTAAACAAAAGCATGCTAATTTTTTAACGAGTGACTTTAAAAAGGGCGATGGCTATTTGAAAAGTGTAAATTTAAGTAAAGAATATGATTTATATCGTCAAGATTATTGTGGTTGTCATTATAGCAATTGGCATATTGACAATTAATAGACATATAATTTAATTTATCATAAAATTATAGTCAAAAACAAGGGGTTATGTAGTATAATAAATATGTGGTGATACGTTGTGAAACAATTAATTACAGATATAATTTCATTTATTGCTTCATTATCATTTGTTGATATGGTATTTTTTGTAGCAATCCTTTTATTATTTATATTAATTTTTGTTATGATTTATATAATTAAGATTAATGTTAAAGAAGACGAAGAAGTAATTGTAAATAAAAACCCTGAAGAAATTATTAAAGAAACAATTAATAAACCCGAGAGTAATATTTTATTTAGTGATGAAGAGGAAGCAATTATAGATCTTGATTCATTAACTAGAAAATTAGAATTAACTAAAGATATTGATAAATATGAAGATCTTCAAGAAGAGCATGCAATAATTAGTTATGAAGAATTATTAAAGAATCAAAGAAATGATGCTGATATAAGTTATAAGAATGAACAATTATTAAATGATACAGTTAGTGTTAAGCAAATTGATTTAAATTGTGTCAAACAAAATAATGATTTAGTATCAATAAATATTTTAGAAGAAGAAAACTTCTTAGATGCTTTAAAACAATTACAAAAATCACTTTATTAAAAGTATATTGTAAAATATGCTTTTTTCTTTTATAATAAAGTTATAGTAAAGAGGATCCTTTATGAAGAATAGATATTTTTTAACTCTAAGTATATTA
>CAYPXM010000060.1:0-2331 GCA_964415015.1 uncultured Muribaculaceae bacterium
ATTCCCCAAGGATCGGTAGCTGCATCAATAATTTTACATATTTCATTACTAATTTTTTCACGTTCACCAAGTAATTCATCTAAAGTAACTGAACCAACAGCATTACGCATAGTTGTTTGAGCTAATTGACTTACAGCATAACGGAAATTTTCAACGGCAATAATGGCCTTACTAGCATCAAATACTTTATAATAAATAACTGCATTAATTTTAACACTAACATTATCTTTAGTAATTGCTTCTTGTTCTGGTACATCTACTGCTTTAGTACGAATATCGACCTTTCGAAAACTTTGAAAGATGGGTAATACAAGACGCCATCCAGGATTTAGAATACGACTAAATTTACCACATGTAAGAAGTAATCCACGTTCATATTCATTAATCTGTCGGACCGAAATTAAAATAATAAATGCAATAACTCCTAAGATATAAAAAATAATTTCCATAATAATCTCCTTTCACATATTAATTTTATCACACATTTTACGACATTATTAATAAATTGTTTAAATTTTTTTAGAAAATGAGTTATACTAATATTGTGAGGCGAGCCGGTTATGACATTATTAAAAAAAACATCTTTTATATTTATATATTTATTAATTGTCAGTATTTTTATTTTTGGATTTTTAAAAATATTTCAATATAATGATAATAGTTCTTTTTTAAATGATTTTAAATATGAAAAAATTCGTTATTATGAGAATGAACGAATTAATGATACCGTAAATAGTATTGTTAATACTGGTACATTAATAAGTAATAAAGTTTATGATAAACACTATGTTAATGTTGTTGGAATTATTGATAATGAATATAAAAGTTATATCTTTAATTATTATTCTGGTAATGATATTTTGATTGAAGATTTATTTAAAAATGATGGATATCAATTATTTTTAAAGAAAATTAAAGAAAATTTATTACTTAAATATCCAGAATTTGTGGCTGAAGAATTACTAAAGAGTGAAGTGGCTTATGAAATATTAGAAAATAAAATAATCGTTCATTATAATAAACCTGAATTATTAATTAATATGACAGAGGAATACTTTGTTGAAATAAATTATGTGGAATTAATAATAGATAATGTTAATGTTTTAAATTATAGTTTTAAACTAGATGCTAATTATGTTAATCCAAATATCTATCAATTAGATCCGAATAAAAAAACGATTGCTTTTTCCTTTGATGATGGTCCAAGCGGATTAAAAACGGAAAAAATAATAAATACTTTAAATCGTAATCACGCCAATGCCAGTTTTTTTCTTGTTGGTAATAAAGTAAATAGCTATAAGAACTGTTTGAAATTAATGCAAGAGGGTAATCATGAAATTGGTAATCACTCTTATAATCATGCTAATTTAACGAAATTAAAAAATAATGGTTTAACAGATAATATTACTAAAACTGATAATATTATAAAGGATATTACTGGTAGTGTTCCCGTTGTTATAAGACCACCTTATGGCAGTGTAAATGATTATGTCATAAATAGTATTGATAAAACATTTTATTTATGGAGTGTTGATACAAATGATTGGCATTATCGTGATACCAATTATATAGTTAATCATATTATTACTCATGCTAAAGATGGGGATATTGTATTAATGCATGATAGTTATGATACTACTGTTAAGGCAGTAGAGGAAGTTTTACCAAAACTTTATTTAATGGGTTATCAAGTAACTAGTGTTTCAAAACTGGCGGAATTTAAAGGGATCAATGTTGAACATAGTCATGTGTATCGTAGTTTTAAATAATTGCTACTTCATCTTCGGTGGTGTCCATAATTGTGGTATATAAATATATTAAACCAGCAATTAATATTAGTATTGAAGCAATTAAATTAAGGTCATTATTTTCTTTACTCTGACTATTAGTATGGGGATTTTGTTTTTGACAATTTTGATAGTTATTATAAATGAAATAGCAGTATATTAAAATTGAAACGATTAAAATCACGATGTTTATATCATGATAAATGATGTATTCATGGTGATTTTTATTTTTTAAATAATCACTTTCAAAATAATTAGAAACCAATGCAAAAATGGCAATAAAAATATAGATATACCAAATAATATTTTCATTACTTATCTTGTTTAGTTTATTTTCTAAATCATTCATAATTAATTATATGCATATAAAAACTCAACAAGTGTTGAGTAATATACAAAATGGTGACCCGTACGAGGTTCGAACTCGTGAATCCATGCGTGAAAGGCATGTGTGTTGAACCACTTCACCAACGGGCCAAAAACAAAATGGTGGGCTTGGGGGGACTTGAACCTCCGACCTCACGCTTATCAGGCGTGCGCTCTA
>CAYPXM010000061.1:0-2285 GCA_964415015.1 uncultured Muribaculaceae bacterium
AATTAGTCTTTCTGTTTCAAGTATTTTACTTTCAAGCATAGATTGTCTTTCTTTTACTTCACCATATATCGAATAATCCATTATTTAATCATATCCTTAATAATTTGATATATTGTTTCACTGGAACTAATATTATCTAATTTTTTTAAATTATCTTTAATAATTGTTTTTGTTTTGATGTCATCAATTATATCACTAACCAAAGTTTTAAGTTTATCAACAGATAAGTCTTTTTCTTCAATCATTTTAGCCGCTCCACGTTTTTCAATTTCTAAAGCGTTATAATACTGATGGTTATTAGCAACGTATGGCGACGGAATTAAAATAGATGGTACTTTAAGGGCGATAATCTCACTAATAGTGCTAGCACCAGCTCTCGTAATTAAGCAATCGGTACTTTTTAAAATACGTGGTAAATTATCAAAATAAGGCAATACTTTAACATTATCTGGTATTTTAATATCTTTTATAAAATCATTATATAAACCATTTCCAGTAATATATAGTACCTCATACTCTTCTTTATCACAGTTAATAATATATTCTTTCATCGCTTCATTAATGGTTCTACTACCAAGAGAACCAGCAACAATTACTACTAGTTTTTTATTTTTTGACAATCCTAATTTAGTCTTATCATAACTTTCAATTGTTTTAGCATTTTCACCACAAGGATTTCCAGTAAAATAAACATTATTATTACTAAATTTGGTTTTACTTATTTCAAATGATACTCCAACAATATCGGCATATTTACTGATGGCTAGATTAGCTTTGCCAGGAATCGTATTTTGTTCATGAATAAATGTCTTTATTCCTAATTTATGTGCTGCTTTTAATACTGGATATGTAACATATCCTCCTACTCCAATAACCACATCGGGTTTAAAATCTCGCATTATTTTTAAACATTTTTTATATGCTTTACGAATTAAAAAAATATTTTTTACATCACGCACTAAATTAGTTTTAGATAAACCATATATTTCTAATGATTCATAAGGTATATCATACTTAGGAATAATATCTTTTTCCATCCGATTATGGGTTCCAATATATAACACTTCTAACTTTTTATCTTTTTCTTTAAATTTATTAATAATAGCTAAAGCAGGATAAATATGTCCTCCTGTACCCCCAGCACTAACAATAATTTTCATTAATATATCACCTACTACAATTATACTATTAATTATTAAAAATATCTTTAATAAGTACATAATTAGTGTAAAGAAAAAAGGACTTTTGTCCTTTAATCATGCATAGCATTAAACACTTTATGTATTTTATGTATTTGTTTAGCAGTCATATTAATAAATTGATTTTTATTTTTTACTTTATTCTTTTGAGTAAGAATTATTAAGTAATATGGATTATTATCATACACTATTCCGGCTTCATGATAAGCTATTTCAAATGAACCGTACTTTCTGGCAAAATCATGATTGGCAATATTTTTTTTATCAATTATTTCAAACGAAGGCTTACATAACCACTCTTTAAATAAATTACCATATTTACCATGTTCTAAATAATCATTTATACTTTTCCAATAAATAATCATATCACTACAACTAATAATTCCAAAACAGTCAGTTTCTTTGCCCAACATTGTATTAGTTGCTCCCAAATCATTGCCAAATTTCTTTAAGGTCTCTTTACCGACATAATTAACAAGTTTTACATAAGCAGTATTATCACTTTGTACAATGGCTAACTCCATCAATTCTTTTATCGTATAAGTATCTTTTTTACTAATATCTTTTATTACGCCGGTTCCTAATTTTATATCACTAGCTAATAAAGTAATATTTTCATCTAAGTCATTTTCATTTAAAAATAAGTATAAAACGACTAAAATTTTATGGCACTTGCTGCATAAAAAGTTTGATTCTTATTATAGCTAAATGATACACCTGATGCTATATCTTCATAGTAATAAGCAACTTTATCACTACTTTTTAAATAGCTTAAATTTAATTTATACAATTTCTTTTTAATTATATCAATATTAGTTTTATTATTTATTTCGACATCGTATTTCATAATATTCTCCTATACTTTAAGGTAATTATATCACATAGTTATTTATTTTTACTAATATTTAATATAATTCCAATGGATGCCATACTAACAAGTAAACTACTACCACCATATGAAAGAAATGGAAGGGTTACTCCCGTAACGGGAATTAAACCAACTACAACACATAGATTAAGTAATGTTTGAAAGACAATTAAAAAACCGAGGCCAAATGATAAAAAGCGTTTGAAATGATTAGTTTG